>JAFNZB010000060.1 GCA_017383055.1 Burkholderiaceae bacterium
AAGGCATTCTTGCGCAACTTGGTCGAAACCTTCGACATGCAATCCTGCTTGGGTATTAAGGAAATCGAAAAGACCACGAACCATGACGTCAAGGCCGTCGAATACTGGATCAAGGCTCAAGTCGCTAACGATGAAGAATTGGCTGCCGCTAGCGAATTCGTTCACTTCGGTTGCACGAGCGACGACATCAATAATGCTTCCCACGCTTTGATGCTCACGGCCGGTCGTGTCGCTTTGGTCGATTACCTCGAAACGGTTCGCGCCAAGATTGCCGAATACGCTCATCTTTGGGCTGACGTTCCGATGTTGGCTCGCACGCACGGTCAAACGGCAACGCCCACCACAGTCGGTAAGGAATTTGCCAACTTCGCCATCCGCTTGGGTCGCGAAATCGAAGCCATCAAGGCCGTTCGCATTTTGGCCAAGTTAAACGGCGCCGTCGGTAACTACAACGCCCACATCATCGCTTATCCGGAAATCGACTGGGAAGCCATCTCCAAGAAGGTCGTTGAAGAACGCTTGGGCGTGAATTTCCAAACGCACTCCACGCAGATCGAACCGCACGACTACATGGCTGCTCTTTTTGATGCCACGGTGCGTGCTAACACGATCCTTTTGGACATGGACCGTGACATTTGGAGCTACATCTCCTTGGGTTACTTCAAGCAAAAATTGAAGGAAGGCGAAGTCGGCTCCTCCACGATGCCGCACAAGGTCAATCCGATTGACTTTGAAAACTCCGAAGGTAACTTGGGCATCGCCAACGCCCTCTTTACGCATTTGGCTCAAAAGTTGCCGATCTCTCGCTTCCAACGCGACTTGACCGACTCCACGGTCTTGCGCAACTTGGGCGTTGGTTTCGGTTACTGCTTCATCGCTTACGGTTCCTTGATGCGCGGCTTGGGTAAGCTCGAATTAAACGAAGCTCGCTTGGCCGAAGACCTCGACCGCGCTTGGGAAGTGTTGGCCGAAGCCATCCAAACCGTCATGCGTCGCTACGGTGTTCCAAAGCCCTACGAACAATTGAAGGCTTTGACGCGTGGCAAGGGCATTACGCCGGAAACGCTTCGCGACTTCATCGCCAACTTGGACATCCCGGCTGAGGCCAAAGCCATGTTGATGGAATTGACGCCTGCCACCTACCTCGGTAAGGCTCCGGAATTGGCCCGTCGCGCCTAATTCGCTCGCTTAACCGAAAGTTCGTAAACGCCTGAAATTTTCCTGTAATTTCAGGCGTTTTTTCTTGACCAAAATCGAGAAAAAAAACAAACTAAGCCTTAAAATTGATAGCTTGTAGTGGTTTCCGTACGAATTACTGAAAAAGGCACCAGGGCATGGCTTCGACAACGATTTACCGCAAAGATTATCTTCCCCCGTCGCACTGGGTCGACACCGTCAATTTGACGTTCGATCTTCACCCCACGCAAACGCACGTCACGAGCGTGATGACCGTGCGTCCGAATGAAAAAAGCACGACGACGGACTTGTTGTTAAATGGCCGCGATTTGGAACTTCTCAGTGTTAAGCGTAACGGCAAAGCATTGACGCGTACCGACTACGTGGTCCAACCCAACGGTGACCTTTTGATCAAGAACGTGGATTCGCCCGCATTGATCGAAGTCGAAACGCTCATCAATCCGCAAACGAATACGACGCTCATGGGGCTTTACCTCTCCAACGGTAACTTCATGACGCAATGCGAAGCCGAAGGTTTCCGTCGTATCACGTACTACCCCGATCGCCCTGACGTGATGGCGAAGTTCACCGTGCGCATCAACGCCCCCAAGAGCTTCTGCCCGGTCTTACTCAGTAACGGTAACCTCAAGGAAGAAGGCGAACTCGACGCCCAATGGCATTACGCCGTTTGGGAAGACCCCTTCCCCAAGCCTGCTTATTTGTTTGCTTTGGTCGCCGGCAACCTCCATGTCACCGAAGAGACCTACAAACTTGCCAACGGTAAGGACGTCCTTTTGCAAATCTGGGTCGAGCCTCGTAACGCCGACAAGACTGCGTTTGCTATGGAAAGCTTAAAGCGTGCCATCGCTTGGGATGAAAAGCGTTTCGGTTTGGAATTGGACCTTGAACGCTTCATGATCGTCGCCACCGACGACTTCACCATGGGCGCCATGGAAAATAAGGGCTTGAACATCTTCAATTCTCGTTGCGTGTTGGCAACGCCCGAAGTGGCGACCGATGCCGACTTCGCACGCATCGAAGGCGTGATCGGCCATGAATACTTCCACAATTGGACGGGTAACCGTGTCACGTGCCGTGACTGGTTCCAATTGACGCTCAAGGAAGGTTTGACCGTATTCCGCGATCAAGAATTCTCCGCCGATATGTTGGGCGACGCGACGGCCAAGGCCGTCAAGCGCATCGAAGACGTGCAATTGTTGCGTGATCGTCAATTCCCGGAAGATGCCGGTCCCATGGCTCATCCGATCCGTCCCGACTCTTACGAAGAGATCAACAATTTCTACACGATGACCGTGTACGAAAAGGGCGCCGAAGTCATTCGTATGCTCCAAACCATTTTGGGCAAAGAAGGTTTCAAGCGCGGCTTGGCCATGTACATCGAGCGCCATGACGGTCATGCCGCTACGTGCGATGACTTCATCAAAGCCATGGCCGATGCCAACATGCGCAACCTCTCGCAATTTAAGCGTTGGTACTCACAAGTGGGAACGCCTCACGTGCGTGTGAAGACCCATTGGGACAGCGAAGAGGCCACCTACACGGTCACGTTGACGCAAACGGGTTTGAAGCCCAAGAAAGATCCGTTATTGATCCCGTTTAACATCGCCCTCTTTAATTCCAAGGGCGCTGCGATTCCGTTGCAACTGCAAGCAGAAACGAGCCCCAAGGGTTTGAGCCGTACGCTTGAGTTGAACCAATTGGAACAAACGTGGGTCTTCTCCGACATCAAGGAGCGTCCGATTCCATCTTTGGCTCGTAACTTCTCGGCCCCGATCGTCGTCGACTATGAGTACGACCCGGCCGAACTCGTGTTCTTGAGCCAATACGACACCGATCCGTTCAACCGTTGGGAAGCCATGCAATCGTTAGCCCTTTTGTGCATCAACGACATGGTGAGCGATTACGAACGCGGTACGCGCATGGTAAGTAACCCCCATTACCGCAATGCGTTCGAACGTATGCTCAATGACAAGACTCTCTCGCCCGTCTTCAAGGCTCAAGCCCTTCGTTTGCCGAGCGAGATGCGTGTCGCCGATACGCAACCGATGATCAACCCGATTGCGATTCGCGCTGCCATGCGTGCACTTCGCGAACAACTCGGTCGTCAGTTCTCACAAGCCTTGATGCGTGTCTTTGATGACAACATCCCCAATTCGATCTACTCGCCCAACGCCAACGATGCCGGCAAGCGTGCTTTGCGCGCCTTGTGCTTTGAATTGTTGTTGGCAGGCGGCAACGCCAAGTCGCTTTTGCGTGCTCGTCAACTTTTTGAAACGGCGAAGAACTTGACCGAACGACTCGATGCACTTCGCATCATCGTCAATAGCACGTCGCCTGCGAAGTTCGACTTGCTCGAACAAGCCGAACGCGAATGGCGCCATGAGCCTTTGCTCATCAACAAGTGGTTGAGCTTGCAAGCCATGGCCACGTATCCGATGGATGACTGCCATATCGTGGATGTCGTTGCGAACTTGATCGAACGCTACCCCGGCTACAACACCAACAACCCCAATAACGTCTATTCGTTGGTGTTGGCCTTCTGCCAAAACAACTTGGCCGAATTCCACCGTCCCGACGGCGCCGGTTATCGCCTCTGGGTCGATGAAGTATTAAAGCTCGACAAGATCAATCCGCAAGTGGCCAGCCGCTTGGCTCGTTGCTTGGATTCTTGGCGTCGCTACACGCCCGAATGCGCTCAAGCCATGTACCGCGCTTTGAGCCTCGTGGCTTCGAAACCGAATTTGTCGGCCGACTTGCGTGAAGTCATCACCAAGTCGCTCAACAACGCAATGAATTAATTTCACCTTTTGAAGGACTACTAAACATGTCGAAGACTTTGGGTTTATACCTCCGCGAAATGGAAACCAAGCATGGCATCGATCCCCGTTTGACGGGCTTGATCGCTCACTTGGCCGACACCTGTAAGGAAATCAGTTTCAAGGTCAGCCGTGGTGCATTGGCCGGTGTGCTCGGCTCTGCCGGCTCTGAAAACGTCCAAGGTGAAACGCAAAAGAAGTTGGACGTGATCGCCAATGACATTATGTGTCAAGCTTGCGCTGAAAGCGGTTACGTGTCCGGTATCGCCAGCGAAGAAATGGATCACGCCTTGCAAGTGCCCGCAAACTGCGAAGTGGGCCCGTACCTCGTTTTGTTTGACCCGCTTGACGGCTCTAGCAACATCGACATCAACGTCTCCATCGGTACGATCTTCTCGATTCTTCCGGCCGGTGAACCGCACCGCAACGTCACCGACGAAGAATTCCTGCAACCGGGCGTGAACCAATTGGCCGCCGGTTACGTAATCTACGGCCCGCAAACGCAATTGGTCTTCACGATGGGCCACGGTACGGTCGTCTTCACGTTGGATCTCTCGAGCGGTACGTATTTGCAAACGTGCGAAGGCATGAACATCCCGGCCGCTGCCAAGGAATTCGCTATCAACTGCTCCAACATGCGTCACTGGGAAGCTCCGGTCGTGCGTTACATCAACGAATTGTTAGCCGGCAAGACCGGTCCGCGCGGCAAGGACTTCAACATGCGTTGGGTCGCAGCCATGGTCGCTGAAGTGCATCGCATCTTGAACCGTGGCGGTATCTTTAT
>JAFNZB010000061.1 GCA_017383055.1 Burkholderiaceae bacterium
TACCACGAAGTTGCGGATCTCTACCGCCACGAATCACTTGGAACGTTTGTGTAATGAATTCGATCTCACGGATGCCGCCTCGACCGAGTTTCACATTGATGCCTCGGTCACGACCGGCTTCACGTCGCACGGTCTCGGCACGAATGAGTTTATGAAGGTCCGATAAGGCACTGATCGCGTTGAAGTCCACGTATTTGCGGAAAACGAAAGGACGAACGATCGCCGCGAGGTTTTTCTTTTGCGTCTCATATTGAGTGTCGCTTGCGAACACGGGCGAACTCACCACACGCCCCTTCAACCACGCGAAACGCTCCCACTCACGCCCTTGCACATAAAGATACTCTTCGAGCATATCGCTACTGATCACAATGGGACCCGAATCGCCATTGGGACGCAAACGCATATCGACACGGAAAACAAAACCCGCCCCGCTCAAATCGGAAAGCGCCGGAATGATCTTTTTAGCGAGCTTTTCAAAAAATTCAAAATTGGATATGGGTTTACGAGGCGAAGGGAATTCGTCCGTGGCCTGACACTGTCCTTGCTCATCAAAAACGAAGATGAGGTCGATATCACTACTGACATTGAGTTCTCGACCGCCGAGTTTCCCCATGCCGACCACCATCAAATCTTGCGGAACCCCCAAAGGCGACATCGGAATCCCATGGCGTCGTGCCAATTGGCGCGCATGCACGGCAATGACTTTTTGGAGAGCCACTTCGGCCAAATCACTCATCGTTTCGACCACTTCGGCATAGTCGGCCGCACCCGTCGTATCTCGAGCAATCAAGGTGAGCATGACTTCCCGACGCAAAAAGCGCAAACGATCGTCGATCGTTTCCAAATCGGGTTCACCCAAGAATGCTTCCATGCGATCACGGGTATAGGGAGCGGACGCCAATTGTGCGAGCCATGCCTCACGTTCGGCCTCGTCGGCCAGAGGCTTAGCCCCCATCAAAGAGCGTTTGACGAAAAAGGAATGTTCACTGACTTGATTGATCAAAATTCTCGACATATTGCACGATGCCCATAAAGAGTCGTATCTCCTGATTTTAAGTCTTTTACGTAAGCTTTTTGTTGGAAAAGACAAAGCATTTCGACCATGGCTGTTGTATATTGATGCCATCCAAATTTTTGTTTGATTTTTGTTTTGCGGGGACGTTATGCACTATCCGATGACCATCGCCGGTCTTGAACGCCAATTGCCGTTGTGCAAGCTCAATGACCAACTTCACATTGCCGCTTTCATCATGTTCGGTGACACCGAATTGACCACGGCTTGCGCACAAGCCTTGCTCGACATCGCTCCCGAATACGATTATTTGTTGACGGCTGAAGCCAAGAGCATTCCCTTGATCCATGAAATGGCACGCTTGCACGGCGATGCCAAATATTTCTTGGGCCGCAAGAAGAAAAAGATCTACATGCGTGACATCCTCGAAGCCAAGGTCACGTCGATTACGACCCAAGGCGAACAAACCTTGTACTTGGACGGCAACGATGCCGACATGATGAAGGGGAAGCGCGTCTTGATCGTTGACGATGTTATCTCCACGGGGCAATCGCTCTTGGCATTGGAAAAGCTTGCCGAAATGGCCGGTGCCAAGATCTGCGGTAAGATGGCCGTTTTGGCTGAAGGCCACGCTGCAACGCGCACCGACATCAAGGTGTTGGCTCCGTTGCCCTTGTTTGACGCTCAAGGTAAGCCCTTGCCCATCCAATAAGAACTCACCATGCAAAAAATTCAAAGTTTTCAAATCGATCACGACGTGCTCGATCCGGGTATTTATGTCTCTCGCATCGACGGTGACGTGACCACGTACGACCTTCGCACCCGAAAACCCAACTCGGGCGACGTGATGGACAATGTCACGATGCACTCGGTCGAACACATGATCGCCACGTTCGTGCGTAATTCTTCGATTGCCGATCGCGTGATTTATTTCGGCCCGATGGGTTGCCAAACGGGTTTCTACCTTTTGGTCCGTAACGCTGACAACGCCGAAGTGCTCGCTGTCTTAAAGCAAGTATTAAAACAAACGATCGAACACACGGGCGGCGTGTTCGGAGCCACGCAAAAAGAATGCGGCAATTTCCGCACACTTGATTTGGCAGCCGCACAACGCGAATGTGCCGCTTACCTTGCCGTTTTGAATGCGAAGGATCATTCCTTCCAATACGCTGCGTAAAAGGAGAATGTGACGTGATCGGTATCATCGGCGCCATGCGCATCGAAGTCGAAGCGCTCAAAGCCAAATTAACCAA
>JAFNZB010000062.1 GCA_017383055.1 Burkholderiaceae bacterium
ATGGTCAATAACGTTGCTCCGCTTTCTAAGGCTCAACCTCACGAAGTGGCTTTCTTGGCAAACCCCAAGTTCATCCATGAAGTCAAGGACTGCCAAGCTGGTGTCATCGTGTTGCGTGCCGGTGACAAGCAAAAGGTTTACGGTGACGAAGCTCCGCGCGCCATGGTGATCGTTGAAGATCCGTATGCATGGTTTGCCTATGCTTTACAAGTCGTTGAAAAGCAAACGAAGACGTTTGTCTCGGGTATCCATCCGCGTGCCATCGTTGATGAAACGGCAGAAGTTCATCCGACGGCTCGTATCGACGGCGGTGCTGTCGTCGAAGCTCGCGCCAAGATCGGTGCCGGCGCTTGGATCGGTAGCAACGCCGTGGTGGGCGAAGGCGCTCAAATCGGTGACGGTACGCACTTGTTCCCGAACGCTACGGTCAACCACGGTTGTATTGTTGGTAAGCGTTGCATCTTGCACTCGGGTTCCGTGATCGGTGCCGACGGTTTCGGTTTCGCACCCTTTAAGGGCGAATGGGTCAAGATCCCGCAAATCGGTCGTGCCGTTTTGGGTGACGACGTTGAAATTGGTGGTAGCACCTGCGTTGACCGCGGTGCATTGGAAGACACGGTCGTCGGTCGTGGTTCCAAAATCGACAACCTTGTTCAAATCGCTCACAACTGCAAGCTCGGTGAATGCTGTGTGATGGCCGGCGCTTCCAACTTGGCCGGTAGCGCCATTTTGGGCGATCATGTGATCGTGGGTGGTGCCGGTAATGTGAACGGTCATATCACGATTCCGTCCGGCTTTACGGTGGGTCCGGCTACGACGGTGATCTCCAACCCGAAGGATGCCAAGCTTTTGATGGGTTTCTATCCTGCTATGGAAAAGCGCGATTTCGAACGCTCGGCTGTGATGCTCAAGGCTTTGCCCGATATGCGTAAGCAAATCAAGGCGTTGGAAGCAGAAATCGCTCGCTTGAAGGCTAAGCTCGGCGAAGAATAAGTCGCTTGTCGACTGGCACAATGAACGACCTTGTACGCTTGATGAGTTTAGGCGACAAGGTCGTTTCGGTTTCACGAATCAGTTTTTAGTTGTTGGATACGATGGAAAAGAAGGGTTTAGCTTGGTTGGCCGGTGAAACGTCCGGTGACTTTATTGCCTCCTTGGTTTTGCCTGAAGTCAAAGCCATGTACCCCGATGAACCGATGTTCGGGATCGGGGGCGATAAGATGGTCGCAGCCGGCCTTGATGCTTGGCATCATAGCTCCGTGTTGGCCGTGCGCGGTTACATGGAAGTGCTCTCACGATTACCGCAATTGTTGATGTTGCGTAAGCGTATGATTGCCGATGTTGCTAAGGCCGCTCCGCGCGCTTTCATCGGTGTTGACGCACCGGACTTCAATCTCGGCATTGAATTGAAGTTGCGTGAACAAGGCACGAAGACGATCCATTTTGTTTGTCCGTCGATTTGGGCTTGGCGTCCTGAACGCATCCATACGATCAAGAAGGCGGTCGATCACATGTTGATGATCTTCCCGTTTGAAAAAGAATTGATGGATGAAGCGGGGATCGACTCGACCTATATCGGTCATCCCTTGGCACGCATCATTCCGATGGAACCCAATAAGGATGCGGCACGAGAACGCTTGAATTTGGATGTGACGGGCCCCTTGTTTGCCGTGTTACCGGGTTCTCGTCAAGCCGAAGTGAAGTGGTGTGCTCCGCTCTTTTTCAAGGCTTGCGAAACGATTTTGCAATTTGCGCCGAACGCTCGCTTTGTTGTACCGGCTGCTGACGCAACGCGTCGAGCTCAGATCCAAACGATTTTGGATCAATTCCCGAAGACAAAAATCGCCACGACGTTAACGACGGGCGATAGCCATTCCGTGATGGAAGCCAGCGATGCGATTTTGGTGGCATCCGGTACGGCTACGCTTGAAGCCGCACTCTTTAAGCGTCCGATGGTCGTGGGTTATGCGATGCCGGGCATCACGGGCATTTTGATGGAACGCAAAGGCATCA
>JAFNZB010000063.1 GCA_017383055.1 Burkholderiaceae bacterium
CCGGCCATTGCAACGCTAGAAGCCAATGCTCCAACCACAGCCACCGTCACAGCAGCTTTCTTACCAGATTGAACAGAAGAGGTCGTTTCATTAACGACCATGCGTGTACCTCGTGCTGCGTTGAACACGATCTTGAAAACTTTATTCATAACCCTGCCTCTTGGTTTAAATAAAAGTTAATTGAATTAAATTGTAGATCTGTATAAAAAGCCCCTCCCCTAGAGGAGAAACTCATTAACAGGTTAAACCATACGCTCAATCAATTTTTTTTGACTAGTTGATTAAGACTAGAGAGACACTAAAAGACCCAATTCTTGACAGGTATCAAGTAAAAAATGCCTTAATAACAAAGATGCGGGAGAGTTGAAATGAAGGGAATACTTCGGGGGGAGGTAGAAGTCTATTTGGTCGCCCCGCCGGGACTCGAACCCGGAAAGACAGCTTAGGAGGCTATCGTGATATCCTGTTTCACCACGGGACGCACCAAAGACGAATCGGCATTGTAACCAAAATCCACTATTCACGACAAAAAATTAACGATTTCGCCACTTATATTATTAGTGGAGTTTGGCGACCACTCTTGGGGATTTCTCGTCTGGAAACATCAAACAAAACTAGCAAAAATTATTTTAAAAATATTTTCAAGGTTAACTCTTTGATTTCTTTAGAAGTCGAAAATTATTTGAAAAATTTTTCACAAAAAGACTTGCAAAGTCTCTGGGAGCTCTGTATAGTTCGTGTTTCCTGATTCCCCGATAGCTCAGTCGGTAGAGCGACGGACTGTTAATCCGCAGGTCGTTGGTTCGAGCCCAACTCGGGGAGCCACTTTCGAAGAGGGAAGATCGAATTGATCTTCCCTTTCGTTTTTTCCGCTTCCGAATTTTGCAAAATCTCTATATGTATAGGGATTCGTTTTTTGTTCATCCCGAACCGATTCCCCTAACCGCGTTAGAGAAAGCGTCAGACTCGATTTCTCCCCTCAGCATCCGAAACGTTGGTTTTGCGTCAATCGCCTGAAAAATAAGGCATCGCGATAAGCCACTGTTTTGTAAACGAATGCTTTTTTTGTGTTGGAAAAAACACAAAATTAGGACTCAGAAAAGTTGACCTGTCACCCCCTTTAACGCCATTCTTGATTTGTTACAAATCGTTATTTGTTTACCACCGTATCGGGAGGAGACAACCTCTCGGTCGAAAAGACGCAAAGCGGTCGTTTGGACGACGGCACGCTTTATTTAAAAACAAGTCGAATTCTCGTAAAACTAGTTTCGAAGCGATCAACAGCATCGTCGAAGACCATATCCTGAAGTCCTTGGGTAAGCCTTGTAACCCTCGGTTCTAGAAAAAGAGAATGCGGCACATTTAGGGAGAAGGCTTCTCAATGAGCTCCCAAAAACATACGGGTGAGTTCCAGCGCTCCATGCAGGCGCGCCACTTGATCATGCTCAGCCTCGGCGGCGTGATCGGTTCCGGACTCTTTTTTGGTACGGGTCACATTATTGCTAATGTGGGTGCATTCGGTACGGTCTTGGCGTACTTGATCGGTGCTTTCATGGTCTATTTGATCATGTTGAGCCTCGGTGAACTTTCTGTCGCACATCCTAACCCCGGTTCGTTCTATCTCTACGCAGGTCGCTACATTTCGCCGGCTTCGGGTTATACCGTGGCGTGGCTTTATTGGCT
Source organism: Burkholderiaceae bacterium (assembly GCA_017383055.1). Taxonomy (GTDB): domain Bacteria; phylum Pseudomonadota; class Gammaproteobacteria; order Burkholderiales; family Burkholderiaceae_F; genus Aphodousia. The sequence goes on from JAFNZB010000063.1 coordinate 1,684, forward strand.
CAACTGGACCGTCACTTTGGGGACGGCTTTTACTGCCGCAGGCTTTGCCATGCAGTACTGGTTCCCGGATGTGCCGATTTGGATGTGGTGCTTGATCTTCGGTACGTTGATCTTCCTTTTGAACGTGATCGATACTCGCTTTTTTGCTGAAAGTGAGTTCTATCTCTCGCTCATCAAGGTGATCACCATCCAAGTGTTCATTGTTTTGGGTGCTTGCGTCTTCTTGGACGTGATCCCCTTCGGCCAAACGGGCAATCCGGGTTTAACCAACTTGATCGGTAACGGCGAGTTGCTCCCCAACGGCGTCGCTCCGTTGCTCTTTACGATGGTGACGGTCTGCTTTGCTTACTCCGGCACCGAATTGATCGGTGTGGCAGCCGGTGAAACGAAGAACCCCGAACGCGTCATTCCGATCGCCGTTCGCGCTTCGTTGGTGCGCTTGGTCATCTTCTTTGTCGGTACGGTGTTGATCGTTGCCGCCTTGGTCCCGGCTTCCGAAGCCACGGTGTCCAAGAGCCCGTTCATCACGGTGTTCGAACAAATGGGCATTCCCTATGCCGCTGACATCTTCAACTTCGTGATCGTCACGGCCATTTTGTCGTCCGCCAACACGGGTCTTTTCGCTTCCGGCCGTATGGTTTGGTCTTTGGGCCACGACGGCATGATGCCCAAGAGCTTGGCGAAGTTGAACCGCCGCGGTGTGCCGGTCAATGCTTTGGCCTTCAGTATGTTGGGTGGCCTTTTGGCATTGGGCTCGAGCGTCATCGCTGCTGACACGGTCTTCGTGATCTTGACGTCCATCGTGGGCTTCTCCACGGTTGGCGTGTGGTTGAGCATCAGCATCTCCCACTACAAGTTCCGCAAGATCTATTTAGCCGAAGGCGGTAAGCTCGAAGACTTGAAGTACAA
>JAFNZB010000064.1 GCA_017383055.1 Burkholderiaceae bacterium
CGTAAAGCTTAATCGTTAAATATAAAAGGCGAAAAAACACTTTCGCCTTTTATATTTGAGTTAAAATTACTCCTAATGGTGATTATTACATTTCTGTATTGGTCAGTACCCATTTCCTAACGTTCTGGCTACGATTTGAGCTAAATTTATAGCTTTAGTCTTTACCATTAACAAGCATGGAAAATGCATCAAATGCGAGGACGCTATATGCGTCCTCATTGTTTTCTCAGAATAATTATTTTTGATCTTCCAATCGAGCGGCAACTTCACGACCTTTCTTAAGACCGACGTTCCAACCCGTATTCAAACCAAGCACCAAACCGATCACGAAACCGATGGCACCCACCACATCGGGCGGTAAGAAGCCAAAAGGCGTCACGGCATAATAAATCGCCACCGTTACGGGAATGGCAACGGCCAAAGTGCCTGCCGTGGCATAGGCCGTTTTGATCGCACGTTGCTTCATCACCTTTTTATCGAACTGAATTGCATCCTTAAACGGATCGTCCAACGGTGCCGCCTCGTTCGTTTGCTTCTTGTCTTCTTGTTGATTCTTCGTCATTGAATGCCAATCCTTACACCAAATGGTCAACGCCCAAGGCGCTCGCCAACTGTTCGGTATTGTCACACACCGGCACATGCCATTCGCGTAACTTCGACTTGGGGAATGCACCATAGCTCACGGCGACCGCCGCACAACCGGCGTTCTTAGCCAACCAAAGGTCATGTTCGGTGTCGCCCACCATCACCATTTGACTCAATTCCACGCCCGTTTCTTCCGAGAGCATTTGCAACATCAACGGATCGGGCTTACCGGCACTTTCATCGGCCGTGACCGTAGCCTCGAACAAATGACCGATACCGGTTTGTTCAAACACACGATCGAGACCGCGACGGCTCTTACCGGTAGCGACAGCCAAGCGAAGACCGGCAGCGTGCATATTGCGAAGCAATTGTTCAAGCCCCGGAAAGATGCCCACTTTCTTTTCGCGAGCGAAATAGAACTCGCGATAAGCGTTTTCAAACGCATCGTAGTCGGCCGTATCAAAGCCCTCGACCAACGTGAGGATCGCCGTTTGCCAATCCAAGCCGATCACGCCGCGCGCGGCCTCCACGCTCGGACGCGGATAGCCCGTGGCTTCGAACGCATGGCAAATGCCTTCGGCGATCGGCTGGGTCGTATCCATGATCGTACCGTCCCAGTCAAAAACGAAAAGGTCATACTTGGGCACTAACATCTTTACTTTGCTCCTTTGGCTTTCAACGTGGCGATCAAAACGGCGCAATCCTTCGGTAACGGCGCTTCGATTTGAAGATTAGCGCCCGTGACCGGATGTTTGAAAGCCAAACGATAGGCATGCAAGAACATGCGCTTAAACGGCACCCCCAAGGAACCCTTGGCGATAGCCTTATTGATTTCGAAATCCCCGTACTTCTCATCGCCCACCAACGGATGACCTTGGTGTTGTGCATGAACACGGATTTGGTGCGTACGCCCCGTCTTCAAGTCGACATCCAAATAAGAAACTTCACCGAAGCGACCGAGCAAGGTAAAAATCGTGTGGCTCGGCAAACCCAATTCGGTATCGACTCGCACACGACGCTCGCCACTCTTGGTGACGTATTTATGAAGCGGCACTTTCACGTGTTGTCGATCATTGACCCAGTCGCCCAAGACAAGCGTCTTATAGGACTTGTGCACCAAGCCTTCACGCATCATCTCATGAAGACGAACGAGCGCTTTGCGAGTCTTGGCTAAAACCATGACGCCACTCGTTTCGCGATCCAAGCGGTGGGCTAATTCCAAGAAGGGTTGATTGGGACGAGCGGCACGGGCACGCTCGATCAAACCGTGGCTGATGCCCGAACCACCGTGCGCGGCCAAACCACAGGGCTTATCAACGACGAGCAAGTGCTCATCTTCGTAGAGGATCGGCAAATCTTCCGGTGCGATCGGAGCGGCTTTTTCCTGGGCGGTCTTTTGAGCCACACGGATGGGCGGCACGCGCACCTCATCGTTTAATTCAAGTCGCGTATCAACGGCAGCGCGCTTTTTATTGATGCGCACTTCACCGGCACGGACGATGCGACAAATGTGGCTTTTAGGCACACCTTTGGCGATGCGAAAGAGATAATTGTCCAAACGTTGACCTTCGGCATCGGCGCCGACCTTGACCCAAACGACCTGGTCGGACTTCGCTTGTGCCTTCGAAGAGGCCACGAATGAAATTGTTTTCGCTACTTTTTCCATAAACACTATATAATGTGGGCTGGCCAATTTTTCAGGCACTATTTATATAAATAGACACGCCTTTTGGCCCAATTCGAACACGACAGAGAGCATTGTAAGCTATGTCGAAGTGAAGCGACAGGATTTGTAGCGCTTTACGCACCGAATGAGGGACTGCCGAGCAGTCCGAAAGCAACGATTTTTATACGCGGACCATCTGTGAATCGCGTGTGTAATGTTTCACACGTTTGAGAGCCAGGGTCCTCTCATGAAGAAATGGATTCGATCCCACAGGGATATCGGCCATTTCTTTTAAATATTGTCAAAGAAACGAAAACGCGGTTGAGAATCCCGCTAATAAAAAGTTGATCGAGCAGGTCGTGTGACGACCGCAATGACTCGTCCCACTTTAGATTCTTCGTTGGACAAAATTTGTTTTGTAGCTCCCGTGTGAGGGATTTGAGCTTTAGATGCAAAGCGGATGAGTTGGCGCCCGTCGGCCGTAACGGATCGAGTGATGGCTTGCCCCTGCTTTGAAGTTGTTCGTGATTGTGCTCTCCCTACTGGCTTGCCGGGCGTTGCTCCGAGCCGACACACAGCTAACTTTTGGCGTCTTGGGTCGTCTTTTAGGACGAGATCCGGTCTTTGGTATGGACAGATCTCGCAAAAGACATGAGTAAGTCTATGATTTCATTGACGCTGATCACCTCGCGTTCACAACCATCGACGGTCGTGAACCTTTTGTCGTACCAACAAAAATCCCCTCTTCGTTTCCTTTGACACGCCACTGAAGTTGATAGGCCGGCGTTATAGGCCTGTCCCCAGGAGTGTTACATGAAACGCATGTTATTCAATGCCACGCACGCCGAAGAAACGCGCGTCGGCATCGTTGACGGCCAAAAGTTGATCGATATCGACATCGAAACGGCTGGTCGTGAACAACGTAAGTCCAATATCTACAAGGGCATCATCACCCGTATCGAACCGAGTCTCGAAGCTTGCTTCGTGAACTACGGTGAAGAACGTCACGGTTTCTTGCCCTTTAAGGAAGTCTCTCGTCAATACTTCAAGGAAGGCGTCGACGTTCGTTCGACCAACATCCGTGAAGCCTTGGTCGAAGGTCAAGAACTCATCGTTCAAGTGGAAAAGGAAGAACGCGGCAACAAGGGTGCTGCGCTCACGACCTTTATCTCCTTGGCCGGTCGCTATCTCGTTTTGATGCCCAACAACCCCCGTGGTGGCGGTGTTTCCCGTCGTATCGAAGGTGAAGAGCGTCAAGAATTGCGCGAAACGATGGATCGTTTGCGCTTGCCGTCCGGTATGTCCATCATCGCTCGCACGGCCGGTATCGGTCGCACGGAAGACGAATTGCAATGGGACTTGAACTACCTCTTGAAGCTTTGGGAAGCCATTAGCGACGCCGCTCGCCCGCAATTCGAACTGCCCTATCAACAAGGCAACAAGACCGCCACGAAGTTCGTGACGGAATCCGTCGGTCCGAAGGGCGAAGCTTTGAAGCGCGCTAACCCGGCTCCGTTCTTGATCGTTGAAGAAAGCAACCTCGTTATCCGTGCTATCCGCGACTATTTCCAACCGGAAATCGGTGAAATCTTGGTCGACACGGACGAAATCTATGATCAAGCTCGTCAATTCATGGCTCACGTGATGCCCGACATGGTCGGTCGCGTCAAGCGTTACCGTGAAGAAACGCCCTTGTTCTCTCGCTTCCAAATCGAACATCAAATCGAAACGGCTTACTCCCGTACGGTGCCGTTGCCCTCGGGTGGCGCCATCGTGATCGACCACACGGAAGCTTTGGTTGCCGTGGACGTCAACTCCGCTCGTGCTACGCGTGGCTCCGACATCGAAGAAACGGCCTTCCGTACCAACTGCGAAGCCGCCGACGAAGTCGCACGTCAAATGCGTTTACGTGACTTGGGCGGTTTGATCGTGATCGACTTCATCGACATGAACGATCCGAAGAATCAACGTGCCGTCGAGCAACGCTTGAAGGATGCTTTGCGCTATGACCGTGCTCGCGTTCAAATGGCCAAGATCAGCCGCTTCGGCTTGATGGAATTGTCCCGTCAACGCTTGCGCCCGGCTTTGGCCGAAGGCAACCACGTGGCTTGCCCGCGCTGTAACGGCGTCGGCGTGATCCGTGACACGGAAAGCTGCGCACTCCAAATCCTTCGTATCTTGGAAGAAGAAGCCATGAAGGAAGGCACGGGTGCCGTCCACGCTCAAGTGCCGGTCGACGTCGCTAGCTTCCTCTTGAACGAAAAGCGCCAAGACATCGCCAAGATCGAACAACGTCATCGCTTGCCGATCGTGTTGATCCCGAACAAGTTCTTGGAAACGCCGCACTATCACATCGAACGTTTGCGTTGGGATGACGAACGTTTGGATGCAACGGTTGCCAGCTACAAGCGCGCCGAAGAAATCCAACCGGAAACGCAAGAAGATCCGTATCGTGTGAAGAAGGCTGAAGAAAAGCCCACGAAGCGTCAAGAACCGGTGATCCGTAACTTCTTGCATGACGCTCCGGCTCCGGAACACAACGAATCCGACCGCTTGCTCAACAAGAAGGCAGAACGTCTCGCACAACGCGAAGCCGCCAAGGCTCAACAACAAAAGGCTACGGAAGAAAAGCCGAGCCTCTTGAAGCGCCTCTTTGCATTCCTCTTCGGTGAGAAGAAGGAAGAAGCAAAGCCTGAAGAAGAAAAGAAGGCTCGTGGCGAACGTCGTCAACGTCGTTCTCCGCGCGATCGCCGTCGCGAAGAAAAGGACGCTCGTCGTACGACGCGTCGTGAACGCAGCACGGAAGAAAAGAAGGCCGCTGAAATGACCGCTGAAGCACCGGTCGCTGAAGAAACGAAGGACAATGCACGCGATGCACAACAAACGCGTCGTCGTAACCGCCGTCGCACCAAGCCGGAAGCAACGCCCGAATTGTTGCCGGCTCCGGAAGTGAAGGTCGCTTTGCCCAAACCCGAAACGGTAGCGGAAGTGGTTGAAGCCGAAGTCGTGAAGGCTGAAGTCGCTCCCCAAAAGGATGACGCCGATTTCAACTTCGCAACCGATGCAATCGATACCACGCAAACGGTCGCCGCTGAAGAAACGGCACCGGCACAACCGACGGAAGAACAACGCCGTCCGCGCCGTCGTCGTCGCAACGGTGAAGAAGGTGCTCAACGCCGTCGCCGTGGCGTGCCGCCGGAAGTCGAAGCCGAAGAAATGAGCCGTGCTCCGATCGTGCCGCAAGAAGAATTGATGGCACAAGAACCGGTGAAGACCGAAGAAGCTCAAGAAGTCGTTGAAGAAACGATCGACTTGGCAAAGATCCACGTCAACACCGAAAGCAAGATCGCTCACGCTCGTGTTCGTGCCGAAGAGCCGATTGCAGAAGAAGTGAAGGCAGAGGCTGAAGCCGTCGCAGAAGAAAAGGCTGAAGTGGCAGAAGTGGAAACGCAAGCCGCCGAAGAAACGACGGTCGAAGTCAAGGCTGAAGAAACGGTCGTCGCTGAAACGGTCGAAACGGTGGAAGAAGTCGCCGCTGTCGAAACGCAAGAAGTGGCTTACGATGCGATCGCCAAGCTCACCGAAGGTCTCGAAGAGCAATTGGCTAAGAGCGGTTTGGAAGTCGTTCACACGCGCGCCGAATTGGTCAAGTCCATCTCCTACGCACCGGTGATCTATCCGGGTCGTCCGAAGAAGGTCTTGCCGCCGTTGGATAACACGCCCTTGATCCAAGTGCACACCAAGAAGGCCGAATAAGTTCTTGACAAACTAGGATAAAACACTCAAAGGGCATCGATAAAACTATGCCCTTTGATATATCCATAGGTAATCTGTCCTAGATTGTGTAGTGACAAAAATAGCCTTTTTGCCTACACTTAATTGCAGTAATAATTTTCGGTGACGACCATGACCTTTTCGATGACGATCATGATGATGACTTTGTCCATGACC
>JAFNZB010000065.1 GCA_017383055.1 Burkholderiaceae bacterium
ACCAAGCAGTCAATCCCGACGGTTTTGTCTATTTGGATCCCGAATCGCGCATTTTGGTGCATTGCGCTGTGACCCCCGAACACATCCAAGCCACACTTGAGAAAATCCACGAAGAACCCGCACTGAGTTTGCCCGATGACACGGATGAAGCTGTCAAAATCACCTTGCGTGAACAACCCGAAACGTATGCGATCCGTGTGGTCACCTCCTTGCCTGACTTCCAAGAAAAATTAGCAATCTGGAACGCCGGGTTTGATGACCGCGTTATGGAGCTCGTCAAAATGATGATGGCCGCTCAAGTGCGAGCCCAAGGTGTCACGTTCGATCATGTCTTTTTCGTCAAGGGCCAAGGCACGAAACCGCACGCGATCCAATTTTTCGATAGCAACACCGGAAAAGCCCAAGGCCTTTGGATCAATGATCGTACGCGCGCCGTTTATGATGCATTGGAAAAACAATTTGAAGCGCTTTTGAACCAACACGCTCGCGACGTCGTGGTTAACTCTCAGTGGGCCATCGATTTGATCAATGAGATGAGCCAAAAAAATAACTAAAATACGTGACAGAGTTTCTACTGGAGTAAGACCATGTCCGCTTTTGACAATCCGACCATCAAGACCCAACACAACCACGTTTCCGTGCGTGAATTCAGCGATCGTGTGATCACTGAAGACGAACGCATAGCGATTCTCGAGTCCGCTCGCGCGAGCTCCACGTCTTGCTTCTTGCAAGCCGTCACGATCGTGCGCATCACGGATCCGGAAGTGCGTGCCAAAATGGCCGAATACGCCGGCAACCAAGCACAAGTGAAGAATGCCCCTGAATTCTGGGTCTTCTGCGCAGACTACCATCGTGACGAACGCGTTTGCGAAGGTGAGGTCGATCTCGGTTGGACGGAACAATTGTTGGTGGGTTGCACCGACAGCGCTTTGATGGCTCAAAACGTGTTGACCGCTGCCGAAGCACTCGGTATGGGTGGCTGTTTCATCGGCGGTATCCGCACGAACATCCAAGCCGTGCATCAGCTCTTGAAGTTGCCGAAGAACACGTTCCCGGTCTTGGGTTTAACGTTCGGTTTCCCGGCCGTTCGCAACAACATCAAGCCGCGTTTGCCCGTGGAAATCCTCTGCTGCGAAAACGAATACCGCGAACCGACGGATGAAGAATTAGCCGCTTACAATGACACGTTGGTCAAGTACTACACGGAACGCGATCCGGCTCATCCGCTTGCATCTTGGAAGGCCAAGCTCGAACCGACCTTAAAGCGCGAACGTCGCCCCTTCATCAAGGACTTCTTGAATGAACAAGGTTGGGCTTTGAAGTAATCGCTTTCGTGCCCTTCACGCAAAAACGCCGCTCATTCGAGCGGCGTTTCACATGATGCGTTTTAGTTGAGCGGATGCACAAAGCGCAAAATCTCACTCATCGGACGCTTTTGCCAATCGGCATCGTTAACCAACGCATACCAATCGTGAAGCGGTGCGTTTTCCTTGGCAATGAGCGAATTGCCCCCATCGATCAACAATGCGTCAACCGCTGCGGCTAACGTCGTTTGTTGCGGCGAGACCAACAACCCCCAAAGTTCTTCATTGCGACGATCGTCTTTGATACGACCGACGTAACCGATTGCACTCAAGCGCTCCAAAATAGCGCCGGCTGCTTCCGGATAAGAGTCAACAGCGTTACAGAGCTCGCGAATCGACACCGAGGTGCGACCCTTTTCTTGCTCCATCATCAAGGTATAAAGAAGCGCGATCCCCGTTAAGAAATCGTTACCGGTGCGATGCGTATCGGCAAAGCGACCGCTCATCAACATCGGGATTGTTGCGGCAATCGCAGCACCGGCCAACACCAAGATCCACGTGAGATAGATCCACAACAAGACGACCGGCACCGCGGTAAAGGCCCCGTAAATGGAGGTCAAAGGACCGGAACTCAAGTAAAGACTAAAGCCCCACTTTACGGCAATGCCGGCAATGGCAACGGCTCCACCCCCGATCAAGGCATGACGCCAAGACACGATGCAATTGGGCACGTAGACGTAAAGTGCCGCATAACCCAGCGTTTGCATAAGCATCTGTAAGGCAATGGCACACCACCCGGGCATCATCCCTTGAATGGCATCGTCGACCGTGAGCACGTTGGTGAGTGTCAAAGAACCGGCTACAACCAAAGGGCCCACCGTCAAAAGCGCCCAATAGATCAACACGCGTTGCATCACGGGACGCATTTGGCGAACGTGGAAAATGCGGTTTAAGGTTTCATCGACCGTGTTGATCAACAAAATGGAGGTGACCAACAAACCGATCAAACCGAAAGTTGTAAGCCCCGAAGCGTGGCTAGAGAAATCGCGAAGGTAATTGATGATTTGATCGCGATAACCGTCAGGCAAAAGCGTCGAGAAAATGAACGCTTCCAAGTGCGCGCGGCTTTCGGCAAACGCCGGAAAGACAGCAAAGGACACCAACATCACGGCGATCAACGGCACCAACGACAACACCGTCGTCAATGTCAGGCTGGAGGCGACCTGAAAAAGCTGCGTGTCGTTAAAACGCTCGATCACAAATTCGGAGAGTTCTTTGAGCACCACCCGTGTCGGTCGATGCTTATACTCGTCAAGCTCCCAATTCATCGCGAAAACTCAAAACGGTTAGAATGGATAGATACGCCAATCATACTTTGTTTTGAGACGATCATGGACTTCATCAGCGAATTACGTGCACTTTTAGGCCGTTATGTCTTAACGGAAGAAAAAGACATCGCCCCCTATGTCATCGACGATCGTCGCCGCTATATCGGTGACGCGATTGCCGTGGCCCTGCCCGGCAATCACGATGAAGTCGTCCAAGTCTTAAAACTCACCGAGAAGTACCAAATCCCCGTCATCCCGCAAAGCGGTAACACGTCCAACGTGGGCGGTTCCGTCCCCGATAAAAATTCGGGCGCCTTGGTGCTGAGCTTAAAACGCATGCGCCGCGTGATTGCCGTTGACCCCGTTAACGACACCATCCATGCCGAAGCCGGCGTCACGTTGCAAGAGCTACAAGACGCCGCTGCCGCACACGATCGATTGTTCCCCTTAACGCTCGCCTCCCAAGGATCGGCAGCCGTGGGCGGACTCTTAGCCAATAACGCAGGCGGCACCCAAGTGCTTCGTTACGGCATGACACGAGACTTGACCTTGGGTTACCGTGCCGTCTTGGTCGACGGCCGAGAAATCAATGAACTCAACGCACTTCGAAAGAACAATTCTGGGTACGACTTGCGAGATTTGTTGATCGGAAGCGAAGGAACGCTTGCCATCATCACCGAAGCCGTTTTAAAGCTTTTTCCGCGTCCCAAGGACACCCGTGCACTCATCTTGTCACTGGCTGACTTAAAGAGCGTAGAGACCGTTTTTAACGCGTTCAACGATCAGATGCATGCTGAGATGACGGCGTTTGAATTGCTGAGTAAGCCGACGCTGGCTAAACTCGCCCAACAATGCCCCGACGTGCGCCAACCCGATATTGAGAAAACCGAGTGGTCGGCTTTAATTGAATTTTCATTCTTCGATCAAAACGAATCCAACGACACACTTGTCGAGTCGATTCTTGAAGCATTGATCGAAAAGGGTCATGTGGTTGACGGGGTCGTGAGCCAAAGCGAAAACGACGTAAACGATTTTTGGCGTGTGCGCGAAATGATCCCACCCGCCCATAAAAAAGCCGGCGGCAACGTCAAGCACGACATCGCGGTTCCGCGAAGCCGTTTGGTGGAATTCATTGAAACCGTCTGTGGCGAATTACAAGACCGATACGATTGGTTGGAACCGTCCGTTTTCGGTCACTTCGGCGACGGTAATCTCCATTTCAACATGGGTGTAAAGCCCGAACTTGATCAAAAAATCGTGTTCACCCACGAAAAAGACATCCATGCATGGGTCCATCAACGTGTGTTGGATTTCGGTGGAACGATCAGCGCCGAGCATGGCATCGGACAACTAAAACGCGAAACGATGCGCATCGCCAAAGACCCGGTGGCACTGGAGATGATGCGTGCGATCAAACGTGTCTTTGACCCCAACGGCCGACTCAATCCAAACCGACTCTTACCGGACTGATCGGTTGCGTCTATGAGAAAAACCAAAGGGCGAACTTTTTTAGTGTTCGCCCTTTTGCTTTTGTTAGCAGCGATAAGCCTTCATAAAGGCAGTGATGATCGAAGCCATGCGTTCGTGGCCTTCCTCATTGGGGTGCACCACCTTTTCGTCCTTGTCACCAAAGAGTGACGGATCGATGTGAGGATTAAAACCGCTCACTGCATAAAGATCGATGCACGGCACGGAATAATATTCGGCGATTTCTTGGATGGCTCGACGATAATCATTCATCGTCAGACCCAAACCGTTCTTTTCTTCCGGATAGTAATAATCCCACGTACCACGACCGACGCCGTCTTGTTGCACACGCTTGATCGGCGTCACCAAGAAAATGTCTTTACCCGGATAACGCGCAAGAAGCTTACGCATCATCGTGTGCATAGCACCGTAAAACGTCGTCGTGGGATTGGCGACCGTGTGCTCTGCATCGCGGCTGTAGTAACCGTCAGCCATCTCACCGAAAGCCGTCCAGTTGTAATAGAAGTCGTTCGTGCCGATCATGATACCGATCACATCGGCATCCGTATCCATTTCTCCGATGCGATCGACCAAAGGCGTACGAGCCACATCGACGTTATCCGTACCACCCGGAACCCATTGACCGTCTTCATAGTGATACAAGCGCCAAGGACGCGGAGCAAAGAAATTGTCTTTGACCATAT
>JAFNZB010000066.1 GCA_017383055.1 Burkholderiaceae bacterium
CCACTTGCGAGGATACGCAGACGCCTTCGCGAGGCAAGAGCACGCTTTCGATCGTTTGACCGTCTTGGAGTTCAAATAGCAGTTTCGCAGCTTCGTTTTCAGTGGCATCGTCTTGATGCACGATGCGAAGAACGGAAGCTAGTTTGCTTTGAATTTCGGGGATGGCTTCACGCAACTTTTTCGGAACTTCTCATCGTGCATCGTGGGCCAAGCGGCGACATTTAACATCGCGCGATAGACACGACGAGCGTGTTGGGGTTTGGCACCTAAGCGGGTAAGCCAATCTTGAAGTTCTGAAAGCGTGAACATAGGGGCGTGAAAATAAAAAATTGGGCGTTGGAAATGCAACGCCCAATTCTAAAGCAAACCGATTCGATTAGAGCTTGTAATACATTTCAAACTCGATCGGGGCCGTGGCCATACGATAGCGTTGGATGTCCTTATTCATCAACGCAATGTAGGCTTCGATCATGTCTTCGGTGAAGACTCCACCGCGCGTCAAGAATTCATGGTCGGCTTGCAAAGCGGCCATGGCTTCTTCCAATGATGCGCAGATCGTCGGGATCTTGGCGTTTTCTTCCGGCGGCAAATCGTACAAGTTCTTGTCGGCGGCTTCGCCCGGGTGGATCTTGTTCATAATGCCGTCAAGGCCAGCCATCAAAAGAGCGGCAAAGCACAAGTACGGATTGGCGGACGGATCCGGGAAGCGAACTTCGATGCGACGAGCCTTTTCATTCATTACGTGCGGAATGCGGATGGCGGCCGAGCGGTTACGAGCCGAGTAAGCCAACTTCACCGGTGCTTCAAAGTGCGGAACCAAACGCTTGTAAGAGTTCGTCGTCGGGTTCGTGATGGCATTCAAAGCACGTGCATGCTTGATGATACCGCCGATGTAATAAAGGGCTTCTTCGCTCAAACCGGCATAACCGTTACCGATAAAGAGGTTTTTGCCATCCTTCCAAATGGATTGGTTGCAGTGCATACCGCTACCGGCGCTACCCACGACGGGCTTCGGCATAAAAGTGGCGGTCTTACCGTAGGCGGCTGCGACGTTCCAAATCGTGTACTTTTGGATTTGCGTCCAGTCGGCGCGCTTGACCAAGGTGTTGAAACGCGTACCGATTTCGCATTGGCCGGCACCGTTTTCATGGTGTTGCACTTCCACGGGCACGCCTTGTTGTTCGAGCAACAAGCACATTTCCGAGCGCATGTCTTGGAAAGAGTCGATCGGGGGCACAGGGAAGTAACCGCCTTGGTGACCCGGGCGGTGGCCGAGGTTACCTTGTTCGTATTCGATCTTGGAAGACCAACCGGCTTCGTCGGAACCGATCTTGAAGAATGCCCATTCGGGGTCATTGTTCCAAGCGACGGAATCGAAGATGTGGAATTCGGGTTCCGGACCGAAGTAAGCCGTGTCACCGATACCGGTGGACTTCAAATAGGCTTCTGCACGCTTGGCAATCGAGCGCGGGCAACGATCGTAACCCTTGCCCGTGGCGGGGTCCGTGGCGTCACACGTGATGATCAACGTGTTTTCTTCGCGGAAGGGGTCGATGTGAGCCGTGTCTGCGTCCGGGATCAAAACCATGTCACTGGCTTCGATGCTGGCCCAGCCCTTCATCGAAGAACCGTCAAACGGTTGACCGTCTTCGAAAAAGTCTTCGTCGACATAACGAGCCGGAAGCGACAAGTGTTGCTCCTTACCCTTCATGTCCGTGAAACGGAGGTCAACGAACTTGATGTCGTTGTCTTTGATGAGTTGTAAAACCTTATCTACGTTACTCATGATTTTCGGTTTCCAGAAAAAATATTCACAACATACCCATTTTAGCGATTCAAGACTCAAAAAAGTAACGAATCGGTGACGCAGTTAAGGCATCTGTCGTAAATATTGAGAAATGCGTTCGTTTTAGTCTCTTTTGGCGATGACCGTCAGGATCGTAGAGGCGATACCGCTTAAACAAATCACGGCAATGCCGATAAACGTCAGCATATCGAGTGAGTCGCCGAAAATGAAAATGCCGGCAATGATGCTAAAGACGACCCCTGAGTACTGGAGCACGGAATTGAGGAATGCCTCGCCGTTTTTAAGTGCCAACGTCATCGTGTATTGGCCAAGAGTGCCGAAAACACCAACGCCCAAAAGGATCAAGAAACCGTTCATGTCCAACGGGTGAAAACCGTCTCCCAAGACGATGCCCGCAAAGCCAACGATGAGGCCGGCGACGACAAACCAAAAGACGATGCGTTCGGCAGGCTCTCCTCGCTCGCCCATCTTTTTGACGATCCAGTCGGCCGAGCCACCCGTGGCACCCACGATTAATCCCAACAGCATCGGAAGCAACATCGCTTCACCAACGTCCGGTCGAATGATCAAACAAACGCCCAAGAACCCACA
>JAFNZB010000067.1 GCA_017383055.1 Burkholderiaceae bacterium
CCTCGTCAGTCATTGATGTTTTCTATTGCGATTTCATTGAAAAAAACATTACGAAATTACATTGGCGTGACATTGACGATCGGATTGAAAATCGTTCGATTTTTACGGTTAAAAGGGATTAATGCATCTTTGAAATGGCCCAATGATATCGTGGTTGAAGATCGAAAGTTAGCAGGTATTTTGGTTGAAAATGTTAAAAACTTCGACGGTTTAGATACGTTAATTATTGGTATTGGTTTAAATTTAGAGCAGGCTGATTTTGAATTGGATCAATATCGAGCTTGTGCTGTATCCGATTTTGTCGATCAAGACTGGACTATTGAATCAAAAACAGAATGGTTGAAGGCTTTGGTGGCAAGCGTTATTGATGCAGTTGATGAAGTTGGTGATGTCGGCCTGAAAATGACCGTACAAGAGTGGGAAAACGTTGCTGCTTATCAAAATGAAATGATTGATTTATATGTGGATGGTGAAATTGTCACATCAGCCATACAGCATGGAATCGATGAAAGCGGTAGACTCCTAGTTTCAACTCCCGACGGTATTTGTGCATATTTGTCGGGAACGATCAGTTTGAGGAAAAAATAACGTGACTCTGTTAGTCGATCTCGGTAATACAGCCTTGAAATGGGCCGGTCAAGAGGATCCTGAATCCCCTCATACGATCGTGCACGGCGGTCGAGAGTCTTTTTCTGAAAAGTTACTCGGTTCGATTCCTAACAATACGTTTACGAAAGCGTTGGGGTGTTCGGTTGCAACCTATGATTTGAAAGCGGTTACTTCTCGAGCTTTGGATTCGTTAGGTTGTCCAATTCAATGGTTGAGTGCTCAAGAACGTTTTGTTGGTGATTTCGAGCTTTTGAATCGCTATAAAAATCCTCAGCAACTCGGTAGTGATCGCTGGCACGCCGCAATTGGTGCCGTTAGTTTTTTACCCAATACGCCTCTATTGGTTGTTCATATCGGGACGGCAACGACGGTTGATTGTGTTGTACCGGAAGGTGATAACCGAATGGTTTTTGCTGGCGGGCGTATAGCTCCGGGGGTGGTTTTGATGCGTGATAGTCTTGTCACGGGGACTGCTTCTTTACCGAAAGCAGATGGCGACTATGCCACAATTCCTACCGATACCATGACGGCGATTGTAACTGGCATTGTGGATGCTCAACTTGGGTTAATCGAGCGTGGAATGAAATCGATGACTCAGTTGGGGCTTGATCCTGTTTTGGTTTTAGCCGGAGGTGCGGCTTCTCGTTTTGCACCGTATTTAAAGCGAGAATTTCCTGAGATGATTCAAAAACACAATTTGGTCCTTCGTGGTTTGGCACTTCGTGCTCAAAACGAGGGTTAATGTTCTATGAAAAAAATTGCAATTCTTTTAGCCCTTGTCTGTGGTGGTTTGTATGGTTGGGGTGAGTATCAGACTTTGATGTCCGAACAAAACTCTTTGTCGGTCGAGAAAGCCTCTCCACCTAAAGAGGTTTTTCCTCAATCCATGAAAAATATTGCGATCTTAAGTAAGGTCCAAAAGCAGATTGATGAAGAAAAAGCTGCTCAGAAAGTCGCAGAAGAAGCCAAGCGCTTGGAAGAAGAAAAGTTAGCCAAACAAAAGGCTTTGGAAGAAAAGAAAAAAGCCGAGGCGGAAGCGCTTGAAAAACAAAAACAACTCGAAAAGCAAAAGGCTGAACTTGAGCGATTTTGTGTGAAGGCTGGTCAATTTACGTCGAAACAACTTCCCGCTGTTAACCAAGGGCTAAAAGCGGCTAATTTGCTTGAAAAGGTACAAGTAAAGCCGATTTTTGGTCAAGATCGTTTTGTTGTTTTCATTATTCCGACAACCACCCTCAAAGGGGCTCAGGCATTAGCTAAGCAAGTTAAGGCTAAGGGGTATACCAAGGCTCAAGTGATTACTTCTGGTCCATTAACGAATGCAACTCGCTTGAATGTTTTCGATAACGAAGCGACAGCAATGAGTTACATGGAAAAAGCTAAACAGAATTTGAAGATGAAATCGATCCGTATGACCCGTTTGATGGGGGAGCCAACGGGGAATGTTGTCTTAGTGTTTGAAAATGTGACGAAAAAAGAAAAGGGACAACTCCAAAAGATTGTTCAAAAACATAAGAAACAACTTCAGGAGTGTCCCATCGAATAAGCATTCGATTAGAAAGAACGATTTAGTTTTTCAATGATTGCTTTGTGCATTTGCCCTGCTAATTCGCGGCGTTGAGCCAAGATGTCGGCAGGGCATTGTCGTTGTTGGACGCCCCAAATCGATTGAGGGAAGTGCATATCGTCAGGATAACGAGGAATTGCATGCCAATGTAAATGAGGCACCATATTGCCGAATTGAGCCCAATTGACTTTGTGAGGCTTCATAACGTCACGCATGCATTGCTCGACAATTTGCATGGCTTTAAACATGACTTCCAGATCACAAGAATCCAAATCCGTCATTTCCGCTTTATGTTCGTTCCAGATGATTCGAACATAGCCAGGGTATTGTTCGTCGTCGACAGCAATAACGTAAAAGCGATCGTTTTTCCATAGGGCTTGTTGACGATCGAAGGCACATAATTCACATTGATTCATGATCTTTGTTTCCTTTAATGAATGGCTTTGTAGAACGAGCCTTGACGGATGCAATCACCTGCAATCAACGTAAATTGACCGGCGCCGTCATCCACAATTCGATAATCCCATTTTTTGCGTCCGTTAGCATCTTCCAACCATGCAGCCAACGGTTCACCTAACTCATCGTAATTGTTTTCGATGTAGTCTTGAGCCTCTAGTACGGTTGCAAAATTTTCAACAAAATCACCGTAATCAAGAATCACTTCGGTAACAACGTCTCTTCTCATAAAACACTCTTCAAATAAATGGAAATCACTTCCGTCAATTGTTTGGTGTACTGGATGTCCAAGGACTCGTTAGGTGCGTGAGCATTTGAATCAGGACCTAAAATTCCCGTTAGAACAATAGTGGAGTTGGGGAACGTTTTCTCGAAATCGGCAATAACGGAAATCGAGCCCCCTTGTCCGGTGAAAACCGCTTTTTGTCCGAAAACGATCTGACTGGCCTGATCTAATAATTCTTCATTTTTAACATTCGCGCTCTTCATTGCCCAACCGGGATGTACGTTCACATTGGTCCAATCAACATGTGCACCATAAGGCGGGTTTTTCAACAAAGTTTCACGCACGGATTGAGCGGCAAGTTTCGTGTTAATGTTGGGAGGAAGTCGCATTGAAAGAGCAAATTTCACTTCCTTGGTGACAACATTAGCTGCGTTAGCGATGCACGGAAGGCCTTCCACGCCAATCACAGTTAAAGCGGGTTTCCATGTTATGTTGACCAAAATTTCGTCATTTTTATTTAATTTGGTGCTAACACCCTCTAAAAGAGGGGAGTGATTCCAAACCAAATCTCCCAAGACTTCGCTTGCATAAGTCAATTGTTGACGACGTGTTTCGGGAATTTGAGTGTGACACGCATCAATTTTGACTTCCCCGGTAATGGGGTCATGTAAACGGGTAAGTAAAGTCTGTGCAATGGCAAAAGCATCGGGAACCATGCCGGAATACGTACCGGAGTGAACGCCGTGATCAAGGGTCTTGACCGTTAACGTACCACTCATAATGCCTCGCAAAGAGGCGCTGAGCCATACTCGTTGATAATCCCCGCAATGACTGTCCAAAACGAAAAGACTCGTTGGATTATTGAATCGGTCTTTGAGTTTTTGTAAGTAGTAGGGAAGATCGAGCGAGCCGGATTCCTCTTGCGTTTCAAAAATACCGATGCAACGCGGGTGATCGATTTGCTTTTCACGAAGTGCAGCGATGGCGGCAATCATCATATAGACCGAATAGCCATCGTCAGAGGTTCCGCGACCGTAAAGTTTTCCGTTGCGAATGACCGGATTCCAGGGGCCTAAACCCTCACCCCAACCACTCGCTTCAGGTTGACGATCAAAGTGGCCGTAAAAGGCGACGGTCGTGTCGTTTTTTTCGACATTCTTGGAAAGAATTTCTACGAATAAGCAAGGAGTACGTTCACCGTCTTGAATGATTTCACACTTTGCATCGGGAATCTGCTTTTGAATCCAAGCGGCAACATGTTCGCACGTTTGATACAGGTAACCATGCTTTTTCCATTCTGCGTCGAATGCAGTGGATAACGCCGGAATACGAATAAAATCCATCAAAGACGGAAGGGCTTTTTTGTCCCAAAATTCAGAAATTAAATGAGAGGTCATTTTCGTTCAAAAATGGTAAATTTTTCATTCAAAATGCTTCCGATGAAATTAGCTTGTTCAGAAGCTGTTTTTTGATCATTAAATTGTCCGATAAGGACACGGAATTTTCCGTTTTCTTCAATAATTTCAATTGGTTGCTCGGTTGAGTTTTTAAGCTTTTGCAATAAACTGTTTGCGTTCGTTTTGTTGCTAAAAACACCCGCTTGAACACTCCAATTTGAAAGTTGTGAAATTTGAGGGTCAAAGTATCTATCTCCCCCCATTTCGGTGCTCACCATTTCACTGTGTTTTGCAACCTCTGTTAAGTTAACAGCGCCCGATATATCCTCTTGTTGTTGGAGGTGTTTTTGGGTGGTCGTTTCACTTGTTTCTGGTGTACTGAATGTGTCCTGTTGCGATGTGATCGATTCGATGGTTGTGAATGTATTTTTTGGTTCAGACACATTCCCGATGATCGATTCCAACGCAATTAAATCTGCATTGTTTGCGGCAGACTTTGATGTTGATTCAACCTGTTGAATATTGCCAGGGGCTACAAAGCGCCCGCTCTTAATATCGGCACGACGAATACGCTCGACTTTGACTTTAGCGGTGCCATTCTTGACGTAGCCGAGTTTGCTAGCCGCAGCGTATGACAAATCAATGACTCGATTATGCAAGAAAGGCCCTCGGTCGTTAACGCGAACAATAACGGTTTTTCCGTTCTCTAGATTCGTGACTTTTGCGTAACTGGGTAACTCCATCGTCGTATGTGCCGCAGTCATGGCAAACATGTCATACGTCTCACCGATTGAAGTCTTTTTTCCATGGAATTGTTTTCCATACCAAGAGCCAATACCGGTTTGAGTCAATGGAGCATCACCCGTCATCGGCTTGTATTGCACTCCGTTGATGCTATATGGGCGATTGGCTTGTTTGTGAGGGGGATCGACGTGAACGACGGCGTTTGGTGCATTCGAGAAATCTCGATCACCCCACATACTTGAAGGTGGACCGTCATTTTGAAAATATCCCCCGGAATTGGTGCAAGCGCAGAGTATGCTCGATAAGCAACCAAGGGCGAAAATGTTACGGATTCGGTTCATTGTTTCTTCTGAAAAATAACATCTTGAATTGTAGCTTTCTCTGAGTGCGCAAGGAGTAAAAAACGCCAAAGAACAAACTTTTAATTAATCGGAATGATGGATGATATTGCTCAGTTTTTATTGTCGGAGTTTTTTTTTAATTTTCAGGGGTATTTGATTGAAAATTGACGGATTTTTGGTTTTAAAAAATTAAGAAAAACATTAAAATTCACAGGTTATATCTATATTTTTGGCACTCGTGGTGCCTTTTTGATGAAAACAGGAATTTTATGACCCTGGCTATCGAAGACGTGAAGCGCATCGCTCACTTGGGTTTGATCGAAATCGATGATGACCGAGCTGTGCGTATGCAAAGCGAATTGAATGATATTTTCCAAATGATCGAACAGATCCAAGCGGTCGATACGACGGGTATCGAACCGATGCCGCATCCGCACGATGGGGCTCAACGCTTGCGTGAAGACGTGGTTCGTGAAACCGACGATCGTGAAAACAATATGAAGAATGCTCCGGAAAAATCCGAAGGTTACTTCTTGGTCCCGCAGGTGATTGAATAATGGCTACTGAACTTTTCCATTCCTCCGTTGTGGAGTTGAGCGACAAGCTCGCAAAGAAGGAAGTGTCGGCTGTTGAGTTGGCACAAATGTATCTCGATCGCATCGATGCCAATAAGGATTTGAACGCTTTCTTGGATGTTCGTCCTGAAGTGACGTTGGCTCAAGCTCGCGCTGCCGATGAGAAGATTGCCGCTGGCCAAGCTGGTCGTTTGACGGGTGTGCCGATTGCTCACAAGGATATTTTTGTGACGAAGCAATGGGCTAGTACCGCTGCCAGCAAGATGCTCGAAGGTTACATGAGCCCGTTCGATGCAACGGTCGTGAAGAATTTGGACAATGCCGGCATGGTTTGCTTGGGTAAGCTCAACTGTGACGAATTCGCTATGGGCGGTAGTAACGAAAACTCCGCTTATGGCCGCGTGTTGAATCCGTGGGATAAGAACTCTGTCCCGGGTGGTTCTTCTGGTGGTTCTGCCGCAGCTGTGGCTGCAAGCTTGGCTCCGATTGCAACCGGTACCGATACGGGTGGCTCTATTCGTCAACCGGCCGCATTTACCGGTATTACGGGTTTGAAGCCGACTTATGGTCGTCCTAGCCGTTGGGGCATGATTGCTTTCGCTTCCAGTTTGGATACAGCTGGTTTGATGGCTCGTTCCGCAGAAGATTGCGCCTATGTCTTCAATGACATGATTGAATTTGACCCGAAGGATTCCACGTGCGTGAATTTGCCCAAGGAAGACTTTACCCGCCATCTCAATGCCGGTGTTAAGGGTAAGAAGATTGGTGTGCCGCGCGCATGGTTTGCTCAAGGTTTGGATCCTGAATTGGCAGCTTCTATCGAAGAAGTCATCAAGACCTACGAACGCATGGGTGCTCAAATCGTCGACATCGAATTGCCGACGGTGAACATGGGTGTCCCGGTTTACTATGTGGTGGCTTGTGCAGAAGCTAGCTCGAACTTGAGCCGTTTCGACGGTGTCCGTTACGGTCATCGCGCCAAGAGCTACACCGATATCCAAGACATGATGCGTAAGAGCCGTTCTGAAGGCTTCGGTGCGGAACCGCAACGCCGTATCATGATCGGTACGTACGTGCTCTCTCACGGTTACTACGACGCTTACTACATCCAAGCTCAACGAGTTCGTCGTTTGATCGCAAATGAATTCAACGCCGTGTTCCAAAATGTGGACGCCATTATCAGTCCGGTTGCTACGGGTACGGCCTATAACTTTGGTGATAAGAGCGATCCTGTGAGCGCATACTTGAGCGACTTGTACACGGTTCCGGTTTCTTTGGCCGGTCTTCCGGGTATGGGCATCCCGTGCGGTGTTCACAGTAACGGTCGTCCGATGGGCTTCCAATTGATCTGCCCGAGCTTCCATGAAGCTGACTTGTTGGGTATGGCTCATGCTTACCAACTTGAAACGGATTGGCATAAGTTGGTGCCGACTGGTTACTAAGTCGAAGAGGTGAATACGATGAAATGGGAAGTTGTGATTGGTTTGGAGACGCACGTTCAGCTCTCGACGAATACCAAGATTTTTTCTGCTGCATCCATTGAATCCGGTGCGGAACCGAATGCTCAAGCCTGCGTCGTGGACTTGGCATTGCCGGGCGTGTTGCCGGTTTTGAACTATGGTGCCGTTGAACGCGCAATGAAGTTCGGTTTGGCTATCGGTGCAACGGTGGCTGAGCGTTCGATTTTTGCTCGTAAGAACTATTTCTATCCGGACTTGCCCAAGGGTTATCAAATTAGTCAATTTGAATTGCCGGTGGTCCAAGGCGGTGAATTGTCCTTCATGGTCACGCCGAAGAAGGGCGATCCGTATATGAAGACGTTGCATTTGACGCGCGCTCACTTGGAAGAAGATGCCGGTAAGAGCGTTCACGGTATCGAAATGGGCTTGAGTGGTATCGACCTTAATCGTGCTGGTACGCCACTTTTGGAAATTGTGACCGAACCGGAATTGCGCTCTGCTGAAGAAGCAGTGGCTTATGCTCGCACGTTGCACGCATTGGTGATGTGGTTGGGTATCAGCAATGGTGACATGCAAAACGGTAACTTCCGTTGCGATGCGAACGTTAGCGTTCGCCCGGTTGGCCAAAAGGAATTCGGTACGCGTTGCGAAATCAAGAATTTGAACAGTTTCCGCTTCTTGCAAGATGCAATTGAGTACGAAGTTCGTCGCCAAATCGAGTTGATCGAAGATGGTGGTCAAGTTGTTCAAGCCACGCGCTTGTACGATCCGGACAAGAACGAAACCCGCGAAATGCGAACCAAGGAAGATTCCATGGATTACCGTTATTTCCCGGATCCTGATCTCTTGCCGTTGGATATCTCTCGTGAATGGCTTGATGAAGTTAAGCAATCGATGCCGGAATTGCCGCACCAATTGCGTGAGCGTTTGATGAGTGATTTCGGTTTGTCTCAATATGACGCTACGATGTTGACGACGTCTCGTGGTGTGGCTGATTACTATTTGGCCTTGGCAGAACAAGTTCAAGACAAAAAGATTGCAGCAAATTGGGTCATGGGTGAATTGTCCGCTGCTTTGAATCAATCTGAAGTGGCCATCGAAAATAGCCCTGTCAGTCCGGCCATGTTGGCTAAGTTGATTTCTCGTGTTTTGGATAACACGTTGAATAACAAGGGTGCTAAGACGGTCTTTGCCGCTTTGTGGGCTAAGGACGGTGACGATGTCGACCAATTGATTGAAAAGCTTGGTTTGAAGCAAATTTCCGATACGGGTGCTATCGAAAAGATTGTTGACGAAGTGATCGCTAACAATCCGAAGAACGTGGAAGAATTCCGCGCCGGTAAGGAAAAGGCTTTGAACGGCTTGGTTGGTCAAGTCATGAAGGCCTCTAAGGGTAAGGCTAACCCGGGTCAAGTCAATCAAATCTTGCGTGCGAAGTTGTCCGCCTAATTGATTGTCCAAGACATAAAAACAGGGCTTATCGTGTTAAACGATAAGCCCGTTTTTGTTGTGGGATTTCGATTGGAAATCCCACGCATAAAGCGAAAAATTAGGCGCCGTACTTTTCGCGGTAAAGCGTCACGGCTTCCTTGAATTGACGAGCTTCCTTAGCGCGCGGCGTATCTTGATCCATGAAGGCCAAAAGGTCCTTGAGGTTCATGATGGAAACGACCGGCATATTGAGGGTCTTTTCGACGTCTTGAACTGCGGAGGTTTCCGTCATTTCAATAGCGTTACCGCCCTTTTCCATGCGATCCAAAGCGATCAAAACACCGCTCGGCGTAGCACCGGCTTGCTTGATCAATTGAACGGATTCACGAACGGAGGTACCGGCAGAGATTACATCGTCGATGACAATCACGCGACCCTTCAACGGGGCACCAACGATCGTACCGCCTTCACCGTGATCCTTGGCCTCCTTTCGATTGAATGCATAGGGGATGTCGCAGCCCATTTCAGCTAACTTGATGGCCACAGCAGCTGCCAACGGGATGCCCTTGTAAGCCGGGCCGAAAATCATATCGAATTCGATACGACCTTCTTCACGAGCCTTCAACAAAGCCTTCGCATAGAACTCACCCAAGCGAGACAAAGCGCGACCGGTGTTAAATAAACCCAAGTTGAAGAAGTACGGAGAAAGGCGACCGGCCTTCGTTTTGAATTCACCGAAGCGCAGCACATCCGTTTCCAAGGCGAAATCGATGAATTGGTTTTGTAAAGACATAGTAAAAGTTCCCAAAAATCGAGATGTTTGAGGATAATTAGATAACCTATCTATTTTAGCGAGAATTTTAAGATGTTTCGCATTGTGACGTTCAATGCCAATGGAATTCGTTCTGCATCCAAGAAGGGATTTTGGGATTGGTTCGATCGCCAAGAGGCTGATTTATTGTGTATTCAAGAACTCAAAGCGCAAGAAAGCG
Source organism: Burkholderiaceae bacterium (assembly GCA_017383055.1). Classification (GTDB taxonomy): domain Bacteria; phylum Pseudomonadota; class Gammaproteobacteria; order Burkholderiales; family Burkholderiaceae_F; genus Aphodousia. The sequence continues at coordinate 9,799 of JAFNZB010000067.1, forward strand.
ATTTGAATGCCGAGGTTTTGCATGCCGATGGCTACCATGTGTTTATGCACTGTGCACAAAAACGTGGTTATTCTGGATGTGCTCTTTATTCGAAAGTAAAACCGAACGCCGTTCGTATTGGTTTCGGTAATGAAGAGTTCGATGCGGAAGGTCGTTACGTTGAGGCCGAATTTGATGATTTTGTTGTGATCTCCGTTTATTTTCCTTCCGGTTCGAGTTCAGAAGAGCGTCAAGCAGCCAAGTTCCGTTTTTTAGATGTTTTTTTGCCCCATCTTCAGTACTTGAAATCTTTGGGTAAAGACGTCGTCTTTTGCGGTGATATCAATATCGCTCATAAAGAAATCGATTTGAAAAATTGGAAGGGTAATTTAAAGAATTCGGGCTTCTTACCTGAAGAACGTCAATGGATAACGGAGCTTTTTGACAAACACGGATGGGTTGATGTTTTCCGTCGTCTAGACTCTCGTCCGGATCAATACACTTGGTGGAGTCAACGCGGTCAGGCTCGTGCAAAGAACGTTGGTTGGCGAATTGATTATCAAATTGCTACACCGAAGATGGCCCAAGCGGCGGTCTCGACCTCGATTTACAATGCAGAAAAATTCTCCGATCATGCTCCGTTGATTGTGGATTACGAGTGGTAAATATGCGTTTAGAACAAGTTTTATTTTCTCAAGGTTTTGGTACTCGTCATGAGTGTCGAGGCGTGATTTTGCAGTCTCGCGTTCAAATTGCCGATGTTGTTCACCAAGATCCCGATGAAGACGTCGATGTTGAAAGTTTGGTTTTCACTGTCGACGGTAAATCCTGGCCTTATTTTGAAAAGGCAGTGGTGGCGTTACATAAGCCCAGTGGTTATGAGTGTTCGCAAAAGCCGATTCACCATCCTTCCGTGATGACGCTCTTGCCTGCACCGCTTCGAGTTCGAGGTCTTCAACCCGTTGGGCGCTTAGATGAGGATACGACCGGTCTGTTGATTTTGACGGATGACGGCGCATTACAACATCGCTTGATTCATCCGAAAAAGCATGTAGCTAAGGTGTACGAAGTGAGCTGCCGTCATGCGATTACGGATGTGATGGTGGAAAAGTTGTTGGCCGGTGTGATGTTGGATGGTGAAAAAAAGCCCGTTAAAGCCGATTCGATTGATGTGAAAACGGACAATGTTTTATGGATGACCATCACGCAGGGTAAGTATCACCAAGTCAAGCGCATGATCGCAGCGGTGAGTAATCGAGTCGATCGTTTGCATCGAATCGGTGTCGGTAAATACGCATTGCCTGAAGATTTGCCCGTTGGTCAATGGCGTTTTATCAACGTGAATGAACTGATCTGAAGATGGCTGTAAAGATGATCAAAAGGACTTGGCAGGAGTCGCTTCGAATTTATTTGAAGCCGGCGGCTGTGCGCATGTTCTTTTTGGGCTTTTCTTCTGGTTTGCCGTTGTTATTGGTCTTAGGGACGCTTTCGTTTTGGTTACGGGAGGCTGGTGTCGACTTGAAGACGATCGGCATTATGTCTTGGGTCGGTTTGACCTATGCTACCAAATGGTTATGGGCACCTTTGGTCGATCGCTTGCCTATTCCTGTTTTGACTCGCGTATTCGGTCGTCGCCGTGCTTGGCTTTTAATGAGTCAATTTGTGCTTGTTTGGGGCCTTTTGGCGATGGGGATGACCGATCCGAAGGTCAACCTGTCTCCGATGGTTTGGCTAGCGCTCCTGACGGCATTTGCTTCGGCAACGCAAGATATCACGTTGGATGCTTACCGTATTGAAAGTGCAGAAGTCTCGGAACAGGCGGCATTGGCAGCAACCTATCAAACGGGGTATCGCTTCGCAATGATTTGGGCGGGGGCTGGAGCTTTAGCTTTGGCTGCGTTTGCTTCGGAAGCTGTTGGTTATGATCCTCAGTCTTGGTTCTTTGCTTATTCAGTGATGGCGGCAAGCATGAGTGTCGGTATCGTGACGGTTTTACTGGCGCCGGAGCCGAAGACCCTCATCGACCGAAAACAGGTCATTTCCCTATGTACGCTTGATCGATACCGTCAGCGATATACGGCAATGCCCGAAGGAATTATTCGAGTATTAGCTTGGTTTTACGATGCGGTCTGCTTGCCCTTTATCGATTTCTTCCAACGCTATCGTTGGCATGCCGTTTTGTTGTTGGCCTTGATTGCTACCTACCGAGTCTCTGACGTTGTGATGGGAGTGATGGCGAACCCGTTTTACCAAGATCTCGGATTTACGAAACAAGAAGTGGCTGCCGTTTCGAAAGTATTCGGGGTCGTTATGACCTTGGTCGGGGCTTTTTTGGGTGGTTTCATCTCGATGAGAATCGGGGTGATGCGAACGCTCTTTTTGGGGGGCTTGTTGTCAGCCTTGACCAATTTACTTTTTTCGTGGTTGGCAACGCAAGGACACCATGTTCCTTATTTGGTGTTGACTGTTAGTGCTGATAATTTGGCTGCTGGGATCGCCTCTGTCGCGTTCTTGGCATATTTGTCAGGCTTGACCAATGTAGCGTATACGGCAACGCAATACGCGCTTTTTAGTTCGGTGATGCTGTTGTTGCCGAAATTCTTGGCGGGTTTTTCTGGGTTTGTTGTTGAAGCGATTGGCTACTCGTCCTTCTTCATCGCGACCGCTCTTTTAGGCGTGCCGGTGTTGGTGTTGGTTTGGGTCGCGATGAAGTATCAGGAACGATCTTCTAAAGACGATTAACGGCGGTTATAGGGGCCGCGACGAGCCTTTTTGAATTTCTTTTCTTTCGGGGCTTCTTTCTTCTTTTCTTCTTGGAAACCGCGGGTAATGGCTGCGATTTCCTTTACGCTTTGGGCGATGTCGGCAATGGCATCGTCCAAATGTTCCAAAGGTGCTTCTCGTTGGAGCTCTTCGTACATTGCTTCCATGTCGCCTCGTGCTTCAGGCGGTAAATGACGGAAGATGGCCAACATAGCACTCATCAAATCCGATTCATCGGTATCCAATAAACCGGGCCAAGTTTGAGCGGCATGCAAAAAACCTAAAGCAAAAGGTTC
>JAFNZB010000068.1 GCA_017383055.1 Burkholderiaceae bacterium
TCTGGTGGAGACGGCGGGAATTGAACCCGCGTCCGAAAATCGTCCATAACCGGTTCTACATGCTTATCCAAAACATTTAAAAAATCTCATCCTACTTTACGCCCTTTGGCTGGCTCTGATAGGACCAGTCACTTTAATTTCGATTCTTGCGTTGTAACCCCGCAAGTCTCTAGCCTGTATAAGTATGAGACTACTGCTAGTTTTACCTAGCCCAGCCTAGAGGCAAACTGGTGTAGTCCTCGCTGGATTAAGCAGCGAGAGCGAAACGCTTGTTATTGGCGTTTATTTATTTTCCAGCGGATTTACAAGGTGACTGGACCTTGACATGCACCGTGCTACTTCGTGATCCCCGTCGAAACCAGGTCGTCCCCGAAATAATCATAAAGTGGACGCCTATTATGACCGAAAAAAAGATTTTTTGCTCACTTTTTTAAAAATTATCAACCGTTGAAACCGATTTTGTTCTAAAATGCGCAACGTCTTTGCGCAAATGCAAAGTGTTGGATGGTAAGCATTGTTATCAATGACTTATCGAAGTTGAAAATTTTTATGATGCTTGGTGTGGTTGACGTCACACCATGGAGAAATATGGCAAAAGAAGATCTCATCGAAATGAGCGGCGTGGTCCTTGAAGTCCTCCCGGACGCTCGTTATCGTGTGAAGCTCGACAACGGGCATGAATTGGTGGCTTATACCAACGGTAAGATGCGTAAGCACCACATTCGTATTTTGGCTGGCGACAAGGTGTCTTTGGAGTTGTCTCCGTATGACCTTACGAAGGGTCGTATCACGTTCCGTCACATCGAGGGTCGCCCGGCAGCTGCTCCGGCCGGCAACAATCGTCGTCGTTAATCGAGCGATTTGCGGAATTCACACGCTTGACGCTTCTCGCTTTTGCGAGAGGACGTCGAAGTGATCGAAAGATCATTCTTTCTTAGTTGGAAAGAATGATCTTTTTTTTCGCGTAAATGTCTTTGCTAATCGTTGCGCTAGGCGTTATTACAAGGGTTTTCTTGTGGTAAGCGCTTTAAAGCCAGAGCGTCTTTAACTAAAATAAATAAGTTAGTTTTTTTGCTGAGAAATACGATGGAATTCGAACTTTGGTATTTGTTGATTGTCCCGATTCTCTTTTTTGCCGGTTGGTGGTGTCGTGGTAAGGATCAACAACATCGCGATAAAGAACGTCAATCCCGAGCCTATTTCAAAGGTGTGAATCTTCTTTTGAACGATCAACCTGATAAGGCTATCGATGCCTTGATTGAAGTGGTGAAGTTGGACCCCGAAACGATCGAATTGCATCATGCACTCGGTAACCTCTTTAGCCGTCGTGGGGAATTTGACCGCGCAGTTCGTATCCATAATCATTTGTTCAATCGTGCGGATTTATCCAATTCCGAGCGCTCTTTGGCGTTGTATGAATTGGGGCAAGACTATTTGAAGGCCGGTATCTTTGATCGCGCCGAAGAGGGTTTTAATCGTTTGATGAACGAGCCGGAGTATCGTTTGGATGCCATGCGTGCGCTTTTAAAGATTTTCTGCACGGAAAAGGAATGGTTCAAGGCAATTGAAATGGCCGCTCGTTTGGAAAAGGAAGCGGGTGAAAACCATCAAATCGATGTGGCTCATTATTACTGTGAATTGGCCGATGGCGCCCTTCGACAAAAGAAGTTGGAAGAAGCCAAGGAGTTTTTAAAGCAAGCGCTCAATTCCGATCGTCAAAGCGTTCGTGCGTTGATTGCGTTGGGTGACATTGCTATGCTCGAACAAAATGCCGAATTGGCTTTGAGCTATTGGACCCGAGTGGAACAAGTTTCGCCCGATCACATGGCTTTGGTCATTGCTCGTATGGCTCAAGCCTATGAACAAATCGGCCAACATGATCAAGCGACCAATATCGTTCATCGTGCATTGAGTGATTATCCA
>JAFNZB010000069.1 GCA_017383055.1 Burkholderiaceae bacterium
AACAAGCGAAGGTCATCGATGCCATAACGCAACATCGTCAAACGTTCAAGACCGGAACCGAAAGCGAAACCGACGTGCGTTTCCGGATCCAAGCCAAAGTTACGCACCACGTTCGGATGCACTTCACCGGCACCCGAGATTTCCAACCAACGACCCTTCTTCGGACCACTCGTGAACATCATGTCCACTTCAACAGACGGTTCCGTAAACGGGAAGTAGCTCGGACGGAAACGAACGACCAAGTCATCCGTTTCAAAGAAGCGGCGCAAGAAATCCGTGTAAACACCCTTCAAATCAGAGAAGCTCACGTTCTCACCGATCCACAAACCTTCAACTTGGTGGAACATCGGAGAATGCGTAGCATCGCTGTCAACGCGGTACGTACGACCCGGAGCGATCACCTTGATCGGAGCCTTATGCGTACGGGCATAACGTACTTGCATCGGAGAGGTGTGCGGACGCAACGGCAAAAGCTTGCCCGTTTCATCCTTGAGCTCAACGTAGAAAGTGTCTTGCATCGAACGAGCCGGGTGATTGGGCGGATTGTTCAATGCCGTAAAGGAGTACCAGTCCGTTTCGATTTCGGGACCGTCTGCCACATCGAAACCGATGGAGCGGAAAATCTGTTCAATACGCATTTGCGTAGCAATCACCGGATGCACACCACCCTTTTCAGCCTTACGGCCCGGCAACGTCACGTCCAATGCTTCAGCGGCCAAACGAGCGGCCAACTTTTCATTCGCAAGTTCTTCTCGACGTGCTTCGAGCGCTTGTTCGATCTCGCGCTTTGCTACACCCAAAGCTTGACCCATTTCACGCTTTTCTTCATGGGAAAGCTTGGCGAGACCCTTCATCATCGCCGTCAAAGAACCCGTTTTACCCAAGAATTTAGCCTTTGCATCTTCAAGGGCTGCCGGAGCCGTGGCTTGAGCAAAAGCGCTCTTGGCTTCAGCAATCAATTGCGACAAATCTTGCATGGTATACCAATCAATATTTAGTCAAAGAAAGCGTTAATTATAGTCCTTTGAGCATCAAATACTGTTGTTTTTCCAAGGTTTTTTAAAATTTTTGAAGGAAAAATGAAGAAGGGAGCTTTTTTTGGAGCGAAAAAAAATCCCGAGTGTCTTTCGATCACTCGGGATTATTGAATTCTGGTGGCGAATCAGGGACTCGAACCCCGGACACAAGGATTATGATTCCTCTGCTCTAACCGACTGAGCTAATCCGCCATTCTTTGGTGGCGAGTCAGGGACTCGAACCCCGGACACAAGGATTATGATTCCTCTGCTCTAACCGACTGAGCTAACCCGCCAAAGAGGTTGTTATATTACAAGCCCTTTTCAAACTTTGCAAGTCTTTTTTCGAAAAAATTAAAAAATTTTTCAAAAAAACCTTCTCAATCACCATTTTTCCCAGAAATGGTGCACCGGCCCGTGTCCGTGGCCCACATCCAACTCATCGGCATGAGCAATCGCTTGGGAAATATAGTGTTTTGCCTTTTTCATTGCCTCAGGCACCGTCTCTGTCTGAGGCAAGAGCGTCGCCAAAGCTGACGATAGCGTGCATCCCGTTCCATGGGTATTTTTTGTTTGCGTACGAACGGATGTCAAAACATGCGCTTCTTTACCGTTGGTCAACAAATCCGGTACGTCGTTACCACTTAAGTGACCACCCTTAACCAAAACCCAAGCACCCGGAGCCATCATCGTCAAAAGTTTTTGTGCCAGCGCCGGCATTTCACAATCTTCGGTGATTTCCGATTCACCGACTAACGCTGCAGCCTCAGGTAAATTCGGCGTCAACACCGTCGTCAACGGCAACAATTCCGACTTCAACACCTCAACACAGGACTCAGGCAACAAGCGATCACCACTCTTAGCAACCATGACCGGGTCGAGCACCACAAAACGAGGGCGGTACAGACGAATCGCTGCGGCCACTGCCTTAATCACATCGACATCGCTTAACATGCCAATTTTCACGGCATCGATTCGTACATCTTCAAACAATGTCTTCAACTGTAACGCTACGAAATCTGCACTCACAGCCTCAACACCGGTGACGCCTTGTGTATTTTGAGCAGTCAGAGCCGCAATCACGGCACACCCATAACCACCCAAAGCACTCATAGCCTTCAAATCAGCCAAAACACCGGCACCACCCGAGGGATCAACACCGGCAATCGAAACGATATTCGGGATCAATTTTTCCATAACGTACGAATCACTTTCATTGTTCGTTCTGTCGCACCGATAAAGGCCTGAGAGAAAGCCAAAGCCTTGTCATGAGCAACTTGCCAAGCTTGATGATCATCCAAAAGTGCATGCGCTTTTACTAACGCTTCATGCTCGTTTTCAACTTGGAAAATACCACCAATGCGCTTTCCTTCTTCCACGACCTGAGCGAAGTTAAACGTACTCGGGCCAACGATGACCGGCACACCGACAGATGCGGGTTCGATCACATTCTGGCACCCGAACGGCTTAAAGCTACCGCCCATCAAAGTAATATCGGCAAGTGCGCAATAAAAGAACATTTCCCCCATCGAGTCACCCAACAGCACTTGGGTATCAGTCATCAAATCTGACGGACACTCAAGCGTTGAGCGACGCTGATAAGACAATCCGCTAGCCTTAACCAAAGCCTCCACTTCATCGAAACGTTGGGGATGACGCGGCACTAACAAATAAAGCACGTTGGATTGCGCGTTTTCACGCAATTCATTAATCAACAACTCCTCTTCACCAGCCCGCGTACTCGCCAACAAAACCACCGGACGACCAATAATCGCTTTCCAATAAGTTGCCTTTTCCAACGCTGCCATCGGGGCTTGGATATCAAACTTCAAACTACCTGTGATTTCAGGCTCTTTGGTACCGATTGCCACCAAGCGCTCGGCATCTTTAGGCGACTGTGCACACACGGCTGCAAATTTAGCCATTGCATCACGCATCAAGGCTTCGGCCTTCATCGCTTGATTGAAAGATTTTTCCGACAAACGAGCATTGGCCAACACCATCGGAATACCTTTACGCTTAGCCTCTTCCAATACGGTCGGCCATACTTCGGTTTCCATCACAATGCCCATCTTGGGTTGCGTTTGACGGAGAAACTTTTCCATCGCAAACGGAGCATCATACGGCAAAAAACATTGTTCGATACGCTCCGGCGCTAACGCTTTAATTTTGGCCCCTGTATCTCGCCCCGTCGGCGTCATGTGCGTAAGCAAAATATCGCACTGAGGCCATTCCTTCAAAATAGCCTGTACCAACGGACGAGTCGCGTTGGTTTCACCAACGCTGACAGCGTGAATCCAAATGCGGGGATGATTCGAACGAGCCGAGGGAAAGTCACTCCAAGCGAAACGCTCGCCCCAATGCTTCAAATAATCAGACTGTTTACGTGCACGCCACAATAGATAAATAGCAGCCAGAGGCATCAAGCAAGGAACGAGACGGCGGTAAGCCTTCGGAGAAATATTCAAGATTGCACCTCTTTGATTGCCGCAAGCACTTCATCAACACTCGGGTTGGCATTGACACCACCCAAACTACGAACATTTTTACCGGTCAGACCAACCAATTCGATCGGATAGTCCAAGAACAAACCGACGGTCGGACGATCGGTCGCCGCCGCTAGATGGGTCAGACCTGTATCCACCCCGACCACTAACGTCGAACCGGCTAACACTTCAGCGCACTCCGCAATCGAAAGACGCGGATGTACATAAGCGGCTTCACCAATGGCCTCAGCCAAACGTTTGACACGCTCATGCTCTTCGGGACTTGCCCAAAGAAAACGAATTCCTAATCCCTTTTGTGCCAATTCACGACCAAGCTCAATCCACTTAGCCTCCGGCCACAATTTCGTTTCACGACTCGTGTTAACCAAGAACGCCGCATAGGGTTTGTGCGTTTGGACAGCGGTCTTGAACGTCAAACCGAAATCGATTTGAGTACCGTCATACTCATAACCTAAAGCTTTAGCACACAAAGCACGACATCGATCGATTGCCGAACGTGACTTTGAAATTGAGAATTTGCTCTTATAGAACCAACTAGCAATCGGCTCTTTGATACTACGAGAGTCATAACCACAGATTGGAGCATTGGCCCAACGAGCCAACAGAGCACTCTTCATCAACCCTTGCAAATCGATTACACAATCGTACTTTTGAGCCAACAACGCCTTCTTAACCGCCGAAATCTCCGCACGCGTTTCCTTTGCAAACAAAGATTTACGCCATCGACGAACCGCCACCTTGAAAACGCGATCGACGTCACCGCTCAAAGACGGGATATCAGCAAAACTGCCTTCAACAAGCCAATCGATTTGAGCCTTTGGCATAGTGCGACGAATATCATGAATGGCAGGCAACGCATGAATCACGTCCCCCATCGAAGTCGTCTTTACGATCAAAATCTTCGGAGCCATACGATCAGATTCCTCAATCAAAATTGCGATTCGACTTGATGACTCAAGCGCTTACCCAACTCAACCCCCGGTTGGTCAAATGCATTGATACCGAAAAGATGAGCCAACATCGTCGTCTTGTGTTCGTACATCGCCATGAGCGCACCCAATCGGCGCGGTGTCAATTCATCCAAACGAATCGTCGTCACGGCATTGAAGAAACCGTCGGAAGGCATCTCGCGCGTCACCAACGCCTTCGCTTGAGCCTTCGCATTAGCCACCAAAACACGGTGATGATGGTGGTAACTGTGACCAGGATTGTCACACCAAAGCAAATCGATACTTGTGCGACCCGTACCTTCACGCAACCATTGATAGAAAGAATGTTGGGCTTCATTGCCGTGACCGCCCCAAACCCCTTGGCCAGTCATCCCCTCTACGCGTTCTCCCGTGGGGGAATAGGTCTTACCTAAACTTTCCATTTCCAACTGTTGCAACCAAGGCACCATATGGCGCAAACGTTCGTCGTAAGGCAACAAGCAGTGATACTGCATATTCCAATGCGAAGAACACCACGTTGAGAGCAGCGCTAAAATCGCCGGTAAATTTTTCTCAACGGGCGTCTCTAACATATGACGATCCATCTCCGCAGCCCCTGCCAGCATTTCCTGAAAGACATCAGGACCTAACGCGATGACATCGGGCAAACCAACCGCTCCCCAAACAGAAAAACGACCGCCAACCCAATCCCAAAGCGGGAATTGATTGGTAAAAGGCACATTCATTTCTCGGTACGCTTCGGGTTTTGCCGTCACCAAAATGACATGCTTAGCTCGATCGGCTGCAGCATCCAAACCCGCTTCACCCAACCACTCATCAACGGCTGCCGCATTGACCATCGTTTCGCGCGTCGAAAAACTCTTACTAGAAACAATCACTAACGTCGTATCGGGATCCAAAGCCCCTAACGTACGATCGACCAAAGTACCGTCGACAGCCGAAAGAAAGTGCAAGCGAATCGGCTGTTTAACCGCTTGGAGAGCGTGATACACGGCATGAGGACCCATTTCCGAGCCGCCGATACCCACGTTGACCACATCAGTGATGCGTTTACCACGAGCGCCACGCCACTTCCCACTTCGAACATCCTCAGCAAAGGCATACATGCGGGCAAGCGTTTCCTGAATTTCAGCATAATGAGGAGCCTGGGGATCTTCGCTACGTAAAGACGTATGTAACGCCTGACGATTTTCGGTTTGATTGACAATCTCCCCTTCGACCATTCGGCGTTGAGCACCGATGACATCACTATCTCGACCTTTTTGCATAAGATCGAGCCATTGTTGATTGGTCATACGTTGACGGGCGATATTCAAAGAGATACCACAAGCACTGAACTCAAAATCAGCACAATCGTCAGACAAAAACGGAATGTTATGGGGCATATGAGTATGGGCCTCAAATTCAAAATTCTTTCTTTATATTCAAGCATCGAGATGCACATCTATCAATTCTACTAGCCTCGATTAGAGACCGTCACTGAAAGTTCAAATTCTCTGCAAAAAAAGGCGGCAAGGCTTAAAATTAGTCGGATATATTTCGATTCGTAAAGGAACTCTTTCGTGTCCAATCCTTTTGCTCAAAAGCGCATCCTTGTGGTGGGTGATGCCATGCTTGATCGCTACTGGTTTGGCGATGCCACGCGCATCTCGCCCGAAGCCCCCGTCCCCGTCGTTCGAGTCGTTCGTTCGGAAGACCGTTTAGGTGGCGCCGCAAACGTCGCTCTGAACGTTGCCGCATTGGGTGTCAAAGCCGGCTTGCTTTCCGTCATCGGCGACGACGAAGCCGGCAAGACCATCGAACAGATTTTGCATGACCGTCAAATCACCCCGCACTTGCACCGTGACGAACAGTTGAAGACGACGGTGAAATTGCGCATCGTGGCTCGCCAACAACAAATGATCCGTGCCGACTTTGAAGACAAGCCGACGACGGAAGTGTTGGCCAAGCACCTCAATGACTTCGAAGCGTTGCTTGACGGTTGTGACGCCGTTGTATTGTCTGACTACGGCAAGGGCGGATTGAATCACATCGCCCAGATGATCGAAAAGGCTCGTGCTCGCCATATCCCAATTTTGATTGACCCCAAAGGCAGCAACTACGATCGTTACGCCGGCGCAACGGTCATTACCCCCAATCGAGCCGAATTGATGCAGGTGGTTGGCGAATGGGAAAACGAAGAAGATTTGAAGCGTCGCGCGCACGCACTTCGCGAACGTTTGAATTTAACAGCCGTCCTTTTAACTCGCAGTGAAGAAGGCATGACTCTCTTTACCGATGAAGGCGAATTCTCGGTTCCGGCTCAAGCGCTTGAAGTCTATGACGTCTCCGGCGCAGGTGACACCGTCATCGCCACCATGGCCTCCGTACTCGCTACGGGTAAGAGTTTGAAGGAAGCCATGCATATCGCCAATCGTGCCGGCGGTATCGTTGTGGGCAAGTTGGGTACGGCAACGGTCAGTATCGAGGAACTTTTCCCGACTGGCTTTGATGAACTTTCTTAATTCGGGTAATAAATCATGAGCATTATCGTGACCGGTGCCGCCGGTTTTATCGGCGCTAACAATGTTTTGGCTTTGAATAAGCGTGGCATCACGGACGTGATTGCTGTCGACAACTTGAGCAAGGCTGAGAAATTCAAGAATTTGGCTGAATGCCAAATCTCCGACTATTTCGACAAGCGAGAATTCATCGAGTTGGTCAAGGCTCGCAAGATTGCCAAACCCGAAGCCATCTTCCACCAAGGCGCCTGCTCCGACACGATGGAATATGACGGTCATTACATGATGAACAACAACTACCGTTACACGATGGAGTTGTTGCAATGGGCTCAAGAGCTCAAGATTCCGATGATCTATGCATCTTCCGCCGCGACTTACGGTGGTAGCACGACATTTGTCGAAGATCCGGCTAACGAAGGTCCGCTCAACGTCTATGGTTATTCCAAGTTGCTCGTTGACCAAGTTTTGCGTCAATGGATGGCCAAAGGCTCTTTGACGGCTCCGGTAATCGGTCTTCGCTATTTCAACGTCTACGGCCCGCATGAACAACACAAGGGCCGTATGGCCAGCGTCGCATTCCACCAATTCTTCCAATATCGTAAGGAAGGTCACGTCCGCCTCTTTGAAGGTTGCATGGGCTACGGCAATGGCGAACAAATGCGCGACTTCGTTTACGTTGAAGACGTCGTGAACGTGAATTTGCACTTCTTCGACAAACCCGTGACCGGCATCTATAACTGCGGTTCTGGTCGTGCACAACCCTTTAACGACGTAGCATTGGGCGTTGTCAATGCATTGCGTCGCCACAACGGCGAAGAAACGTTGAGTTTGGAAGACGCCGTCAGTGGCGGCCACATCCGATATGTCCCGTTCCCGGAAAAGTTAAAAGGCAAGTATCAAGCTTTCACGCAGGCTGATTTGACCAATTTACGCAAGGGCGGTTGTGACGTCCCGATGCGCAGCGTTGAAGAGGGTACAGCTCATTACGTCGATTTCTTGTTGAGCCGTTAT
>JAFNZB010000070.1 GCA_017383055.1 Burkholderiaceae bacterium
GGAGCCCAAGAACTGCACGCCGATACAAATCAATAAAAAGCCCATCACTTTGCTCAGAACCACGGTACCGGAAGAGCCCATTTTTTGGGCACAGAAATTGGCAGAGCGCATCATGAGCCAACAGACCATGCAACAGAAAATGATTGCTAGCGTCATCATAAAGAAGGTGCCGGCTTGCTCTTGTAAAGTGGGGAATTCGGCAATTTCAGTAGAAAAGCCGATCAAGACGGCCATGGTGCCCGGTCCGGAGATCATCGGCATGGCAATGGGGAAAAAAGCATAGTCTTCTCGGTCGCGGCGCACGAGGGGAGCTTTATTAGGGCTTGCTTCACCAAAAAGCATGCGATAGCCGATCACGGCAACAACAAAACCACCGGCGATACGAAGAGCACCGTATGAGATGCCGAAGGCGGCCAACAATAAGTTCCCAGCCAAAAGGCTGATGAACATGATGATTGCGGCGTAGATGCAAGCCCAGAGCGCTTGGGATTTGCGATGCTTTTCATCCATACCTTGAGTCAGACTGATGAAAAGTGGAATTTTTGACGGGGGGTTGGTCATGACCAACAAACTGGTTAAGCCGGCCAAAAAGAAATCTAAGTGTAAAAAATCAACGGACATAACACCACCCTAGGGGCGGAAAGGGATAATGAATTGCCACTATTGTCCTCTTCCTGAAAAATCTCTGCAAGCGCAAGTGGCGAAATATTTACAGAACGCAAAATTTCTTCAAACATTGATCCCTTTTTGCCGTTAATAATTAAGACAAAATCACTTGAATGTGATATAAAGACTGAATGAACGTTCAGTCACTCGTTGGAGTGCCTCTTTATTAATAAAGAAGAAATCAATTCGCTCCTTTTTCGGGGGCGAAAATTGACTTTGGAGAGTCAAATAATGGCTTTTAAATTTATCCCGAAATACGCCGCGGTTGCTTGTGCTGTCGTTGCGGCCTTCTCTTTGGCTGGTTGCAACAAGGAAACGGCGCCGATGGCTCGTCCTGCTCCTCAAGTGAAGGTTGTGGACGTGACGTTGTCTTCCCCGATGATGACCACCGAGTTGAGTGGTCGTACCAATGCATTTGAAGTGGCAGAGGTTCGTCCGCAAGTGAGCGGCATCATTACTAAGCGAATCTATAAAGAAGGTCAAGACGTCAAAGCCGGTGAACCCCTCTATCAAATCGATGCGGCTTTGTATGAGGCTGCATTGGCTCAAGCTCAAGCTAATTACAACTTGGCTGTAGCAGAAGCTCGTCGCGCTGCTGAATTGGTCAAGGTCAAGGCCGTGAGTAAACAGGTCAACGATCAAGCTCAAGCCGCCTTGAAGACGGCAGCGGCAGCTTTGAAGACCGCACAAACGAATTTGGCATACACGCAAGTGCAAAGCCCGATTAACGGTCGAGTCGGTCGTTCTGAAGTGACGCCGGGTGCATTAGTCAATGCTTACCAAGTTCAATATTTGACGACGGTGCAACAACTCGATCCTATCTATGTCGACGTTCGTCAAACGGGTGCCGACATGCTTCGCTTTAAGCGCGATATCGCTAGCGGCAAGATTAAGACGACCGAAGGTGCGATGGCTGTCACACTTTTGATGGAGGATGGTTCTGCATATCCGCACAAGGGTACGTTGCAATTTACCGGTGAAACGGTAGATGAAGGTACGGGTATGGTTAATTTGCGTGCAGTATTCCCGAATCCGAATAAGGATCTTTTACCGGGTATGTTTGTTCGTGCTCGCTTGGAAGAAGGCCAACGACCGGATTCTGTGTTGTTGTCTCAACGTTGTGTGATGCATGACCCGAAGGGTACGCCTTATGTCTTTGTGTTGACGGCAGACAATAAGGTAGCTCGTCGTGATCTCGTGGCTAATCGTACGATTGGAACGAATTGGTTGGTCGAATCCGGATTGAAGGCTGGTGAGCGCGTTGTGATCGAAGGTTTGCAATCCATTCGTGACGGTATGACCGTGCGTGTTGCCGGTGGCGAACAAAAGCCTGCTGCCAAGTAATCCGCAGACATTAGGCAAGAGGTAAACATATATGTCTCGATTTTTTATTGGGCGTCCGATTTTTGCTTGGGTGATCGCCATTGTGATCATGCTGGCGGGCGTTCTGTCGATCACGCGTTTGCCGGTGTCCCAATACCCGCAAATCGCGCCTCCGCAAGTGACCGTGACGGCAACGTATCCGGGCGCTTCGGCAGAAACGATCGAAAATACGATTACGCAACAAGTTGAACAGGCCATGACGGGTTTGGACGGCTATTTGTATATGGCGTCCAACTCCGATAGTACGGGTCGTGTTTCTATCAACATCACTTTTGAAGCCGGTACCGATCCTGATATTGCTCAGGTTCAAGTCCAAAACAAGTTGAAGAAGGTCGAATCGAGCCTTCCTCAAGTCGTTCAAAAGTTGGGTGTGAGCGTTGAAAAGTCCTCGGCTAACTTCTTAATGGTGGTGGGCTTTGTCGATAAGAACGGTAAGTTGAACGAAACCGACTTGAGTGACTATTTGGTCAACAATGTCCAAGAACCGCTTTCTCGTGTCCAAGGCGTTGGCGAAGTCGAAGTGTTCGGTAGCTCTTACGCGATGCGTATTTGGCTCGATCCGGAAAAGTTGAACAAGTACAACTTGTCCGCGTACGAGATTGTCAGTGCCATCGAGGAACAAAACGTTCAAGTGCCGGCCGGTCAAGTGGGTAACTTCCCGTCGAAGGATCGTTACGAGTTGAATGCCATTGTCAACGCGATGAGCCTTTTGGAAACGGTTGAAGACTTTGAACAAATCATGGTCAAAACCAACATTGACGGTTCTCGCGTCTTGATGAAGGACGTGGCTCGCGTAGAAATGGGTTCTGAAAGCTACCATGTGCTCGCTTTGTATAACGGTCTTCCCTCGACGGGTATGGCCATTAAGTTGGCATCCGGTGCCAATGCTATGGATACGAGCGATGCGGTGAAGCAAGCATTGAACGAAATGAGTGAATTCTTCCCTGATGGCGTGGAATGGGTGGTGCCGTATGACACGACTCCGTTCGTTCGTATCTCCATCGAAGAGGTGCTCCATACGTTGTTCGAAGCCATCGTGTTGGTGGTGTTCGTGATGTTCTTGTTCTTGCAAAACTGGCGTGCAACGTTGATTCCGACCATTGCCGTGCCAGTGGTGTTGTTGGGCACGTTTGGTGTGTTGGCTGCGATGGGGTACTCCATCAATGTGTTGACGATGTTTGCAATGGTGCTTGCCATTGGTTTGCTCGTGGACGACGCCATTGTGGTGGTTGAAAACGTGGAACGTGTGATGCGTACGGAAAACCTCCATCCTCGTGAAGCGACGATCAAGTCCATGAACCAAATCACGGGAGCATTGATCGGTATCGCCATGGTGCTCTCTGCCGTGTTCGTGCCGATGGCTTTCTTTGGTGGTTCGACTGGTGTGATCTATCGTCAGTTTGCCGTGACTATCGTGGCAGCCATGGTTTTGTCCGTGTTGGTTGCATTGATCTTGACGCCGGCTTTGTGTGCCACCATGCTCAAGCCGATCGATGCCGAACACCACGAAAATAAGCAAGGCTTCTTTGGCAATTTCAACCGTGCTTTTGAACGCTTCTCTCATTGGGTGCGTCACAAGGTCGGTCAGATGGCCGCTCATATTTTGCGTTGCTTGGTGATCTATGCAGTGATTCTTGGCGGTATGGTTTTTGGTTTCCAAAAGTTGCCTTCGAGCTTTATGCCGGGCGAAGACCAAGGTGTGTTGCTTGTCCAAATGACATTGCCACAAAACGCTTCCCAACAACAAACGCAAGACGTGTTGGCTCGTGTCCGCGACTACTTTGAAACCAAGGAAAAGGATACGGTGGAATCGGTCTTTACGATTTCCGGTTTCTCTTTCGGTGGTACGGGTCAAAACACGGGTCTTGCC
>JAFNZB010000071.1 GCA_017383055.1 Burkholderiaceae bacterium
AGAGGGGCATGGGGTTGCCATTGGCTTGACCGCCCGTTGGGGCTTCGACACCGTTGAGTAACACGGCGCGAGCAAAGGTGCCGCTTGGGATCAAGTCGCGGGCGCGTTCTTTAAAAGCACGGTTTTTAGCGACCGGCACGTCCTTTTTGTCCGTCGTCTCGACCTTGGGCGGCACTTCCGGGGTGCTCACCTTCGTGATCGTCAATCGTTTGACGGGTTGTGCTTGGCTCTTTTTGGGTTTCACTTTGAGCGTCGTGCCTGCCAACGGCATTTCAGAGACGTTGCCCGCATTGGCAAACGGGTCACCCAAAGGATCGACGGCAGGTTCGTATTCGGCAACGAACGCGTCTTGTCGTTTTTTCTGTTGGGCCAATTCCGTTTGAAGGCGTTTGACTTCATCGCGAAGCGTGAGCATCTGCGCACCGTAGGTCGACACGAAGTGATCTTCGTTCAATTTCTCGGGCGTCAAACGAATCGATTCGGTCTTGGCTTGTTTGGTTTTCGGGGATTGGTCTTTCGTTGCAAACCATGCGACCCCGAAGGCGACCGTTAAGACAAAAGCGATGACGAGCGCCAAAAGACCCCATTGACGGATGCGTACGTTTTTCGTCATAAGGCACTTCCTTCACGCAAAAGCACGCGATAGACCGTGGTGGTATCGGTGGGTTTCAAGTCTCGTGAGTCGATCGCAACGGCCAAAACGCCCGCTTCATAAAAAAGGGCTTCATCGAGCGTGACCGACTTTTTGCCGGTATTCGTGTAACGAAGGACTTCACCCACGTAGGCGTCGCTTACGTAACGCTTGACGATTTTCGTCGTTGCATCCGTTTTGATGACTTGCGAGACCGTGTCAAAACCCGCAGGCACTTCGTGGCGTGCCATCGCTGCAATTAAATGTTTGACCGTGGCGTCCATCGAATGCGCACGCAAAACGGGTTTTACATAAGCGGGTTGCGCAGGCTTGATGACAGGTTTCGGGCTTGCCGCCAAGACGATGTTTTGACTGGCGATCGCTTGCGGCACGATCGTGACAGCCACCGTTTCTTTGGTATCGGTGGTTAAAAAGAGGGTGCTCGCATCGGCCGTGCGAGGAAAAATGAAGATTTGCCCCGTCGTTTCATCGGCTTGGATCTCCACTTTGGCTTGATCGTGCACGCAGTGAAGGATCTTCGCGTTTTCGATTGCGATGCGATTGGGACCGGTGAGACTCACGGGGTAACGAGCCGGAGCCGGGTTTTCGGCCAAAGGCTGCGTTAAAGCGGTGGGAATCACACGCTCAGGTGCCACAAAGGGCGCGTCTGCCATGGCTGCGCCGCTCGCAAGACCCAATGCGAAGATAGCGAATATCGTCTTTTTCATGGCATCTCCTTTTTATCGAGCGTGCGAATGGATTTGAGGTAAAGTCGGCCGCCCTTCATACGAAAAGCGAGTCGATAGGTCATCGGCACTCGGGCCGTTTCGTCTTTGCCGATCAAAGTGCGGCGAAGACCGGTGAAGTCCACGGTCATCTCAGCCGTATTGACGGTGTAACCCGTCACATCGAATAAGAGACTGGCGTGCTTGGCTTTGATGAGTTGTGCTTCGCGTACGAGTTCCGCTTCGATCGCACCGAACGATTCGGGGGCAACGTAACGCATAAGTTGTGCACGGTGCGCATCGACGTTCGTGGGCGTGTTGTACGTCACCATCGTTAAGAGGTCTCGAGCGACCAAAGCGAGGTAGTCGGGGGAGACGGCGTTTTCCGTCACTTCAAAGGTCGCGGCCGGACGCACGTCGGTCACGGGCATCAAAACGGTCGTGATGCGGTCGGTTTTCGTGAGCACCGTCATCGCAAGGATCAAGTTGAGCGAAAGTGAGGTCGCTAACGTGAGCAACACCCAACGACGAAGCCCGATGCGAGCGGCAAGGTCTGCGGAGATCAATTCAAAACGAGCCATGGTTCACCCTTGAAAATCTCGGCGAAAAGAAGCGGGGAGACGTTTGAAAGGATTGAGTGGCAAATGCCAATAAAGGCTATGGATGCCAAACCCACGTGCTTGACCTTGACGGACTTTGCTCCACCAAAAGACGAACACGGCTCCCAAAACACCGCCCAAGATCAACGACCCCACAAAGATCCCGAGGATGAGCCCGGTCATAAAAAGTACGACCACGTCGAAGTCCCAAATGAAGAACTTCGTGGTGCCGTCCAATTCACGGGGGATCGCGACGAACGCTTCTTTCGCTGAG
Organism: Burkholderiaceae bacterium; assembly: GCA_017383055.1. GTDB lineage: Bacteria > Pseudomonadota > Gammaproteobacteria > Burkholderiales > Burkholderiaceae_F > Aphodousia. The sequence goes on from JAFNZB010000071.1 coordinate 2,230, forward strand.
AACATGGTTTAGATCAACGCCGTGACGATGGCTTGGACCACACTCGGGGCGATCATGAAGCACATGGCTGCGGCAATGCAGCTCACGGCACCAAGGATGGAGCCGCGCAAAACGCCGATGCCCAAACCGATCAACAAGAAGATCAAAGCGATCGAGCGACCGAGATAACCCGTTGCCCAACCTTCGACCATCGTGTAGAGCTGTTCGAATTCGGTGCCGTCCGTGCCGGCAAAAGCCATACCGCTAACGGCCAAGGCTGCCAAACCGATCAAGAGAGATTTCTTCACCATATAAAACTCCTTACAAAACTGAAGGAAAGTTGACAGGCAGACGAATTTCTTTTGAGTCTTTAAAAGAAATTGACGCCTGTCTGCGGGTGATGATGGACCTCGAAAGATTGGGTGACTAGATGGGAAAAGTTCGCTCGAAAAAGAGGAAAAATTGAGGAAAACGGGGTTTTCGTGGGGTTTTGAACACCACAAAGACGGGTTTTGAGGATTGTGGTGGAAAACGGATTTCGGAATAAAGCCGAAGCTTTTGATATCGGTTAAAAGGAATAACCTCGCATGAACAAGTTGCCTTTTTAGAATGATTAAAAGGAATGAAGTATTCGGATGGTTTTATGAAAAAGGTTGCTCTTTCATTATTGCTGGCATCAAGTTTATTAGTAGGTTGCGAGTCGATTCCTTTGATCAATGAGTCGCCAGTTCCGGAAGTGCCGGAATTCATCCATACGACGGGACCGGAAAAGAATGCAGTTAGTGATGAACTCAAGGCTTATGAAGTTTTTCAGGTAATCGAGCGAGGAGCTTTGGCATTGAAGTGCAATCACGGTGCCATGTCCTCTTGCACGGGGCACGTTGTTTTGATTCCCAAATCGATCGTGTCAAGACCGTGGGATGGGATGATCATCACGCTCAAGAATACAAAGGTCATCGATACGTATCGTTACGAAACTCGAAACGAGTTCATGAAGACCGTTCCCGTTGTGATTGGTGAGAAACCTTAAATGACGACTTAAATGACGAGTCGATATCAAGAAGACTAAAATAGTCTAAGAAACGATTCCTTGGTGATTTTATGAAAAAAGTTTTGGCACTCTCTCTAGCTTTGGCACTCGTCGGTTGTTCGACTTATCGTGCTCCGCATCCGGCTGATTCTGAACCTCCTTGTTGGCCTGACGTTGCCGTTGTTGTTCACGGTCAAAATCCGGACGGTTTGATCGAATATCGAACCTGTC
>JAFNZB010000072.1 GCA_017383055.1 Burkholderiaceae bacterium
AGAATTCTAAGCAATAAAAACCATCCAAGAACCGAAGCTCATCACAGGCCACGCCACAATCGGAGAGAACACTTTTTGAAGGATTCGGTTTTGAGGAACAAAACCGATGCCATGTACGTATCCGAAACTCATTCCTAGCATTAAAAGTACAAGCCATCCATGCGGGACCGTATGCATATCAAGTGCAATCAAACGCGGGAAAATGAGTACCGTGACTGTGATGGTCAGGGCGGCCGTAAACGAGACCGCTCTGGCCAATGCATGAGCAACGCGACTCATTCGACGTCCTTTTCCGTCTCGTTCTTCAATTCATACATCGCAGCCATTAAGACTGAGAATGCGATGGCTAAAAGCAAACCGACAAACCAATAAGCGTAAAACATAGTGATTAATCTCCATTAATAAAGCGATTTGTCGTTTTCTTTGATGTAACGAGGCGTCACTTTACCGCTCATGACTTTATATGCCCAACCCGTGTAAACGAGTACGATCGGCAAGAAAATGAGTGTGACGATGAACATCACTTGGAGCGTCAAATGCGAACTCGTGCAGTCCCACATCGTCAAGGATGCGACCGGATGACTCGAAGACGGCAACACAAAGGGGAACATTGCAACCAGCGGAGTCAAAACGATACAGGCGATTGAAGCCCCAGAGGCAAGTACGGCGATCATCGGCTTCCAAACGTATTGAGCCAGCGCGCCCAAAAGAGCCGCAAGGATTGCGACTGTCGGAATGATGGCTAAAGCCGGGTGGTTTGCGAAATTCGTAAACCATGCGCCTAAATGGGTTGTAACCGTTTTGGTGAGCGGATTGGCTACACCGGCCGGATCGATGCCGCTGGCAACATAACCTGTCACGCCGAAGTAGGTCCAAACGCCACCGATCGCAAAGAGCAAGGCCGTTGCTAGACCACAAGTAATACCGACTTGACGTGCGCGAGCTTGCAGTTCACCCGTCGTGCGAAGTAAGAGATAGTTCGCACCGTGGAAAAGAATCATCGCTAAAGAGACGATTCCACATAAAAGGGCAAATGGGTTGAGTAACGCCCAAAAACTACCCGTATAGGTCGAGCGCATGGTTTCATCGAATGTAAAGGGAACACCCAAAAGCATGTTGCCGAATGCCACCCCGAAAATGATCGGAGGTACAAAACTTCCGACAAACAAGGCCCAGTCCCAGGAAGAGCGCCACTTTTGTGCCGGTACGCGAGAGCGATAATCAAAAGCGACCGGACGCAAAATTAATGCGGCCAATACGATGAATAATGCCCAGTAAAGACCCGAGAACGCCGTTGCGTATACCAAAGGCCAAGCGGCGAACATGGCGCCGCCCCCTGTGAGAAGCCACACTTGATTGCCGTCCCAATGTGGGGCGACTGTGTTAATCATAATGCGGCGCTCGGTGTCGTTTTTGCCTAAAAAAGGTAATAAAGAACCTACGCCCATGTCTTGACCGTCCATGACGGCAAAGCCTACGAGCAACACGCCCACGAAGAGCCACCAGATGAGTTTAAGGATTTCATAATCAATCATGATGCATTACTCCTCGAGAACCTTTTGTTTGCGTTCAAAGAAGTAGCGGCCGGTCCCTAAGAAGCTTGGTCCGGTTTTTACTAGACGAAGCATCAGCCACATTTCGACCACCAATAAACCCGAATAAAGGACGATAAAGCCGATTAACGATCCCATGACGGAGCCGACCGACAAAGTCGAAGCTGACAAGTGTGTCGGTAAGATGCCGAAAATAGTCCAGGGTTGACGACCGTATTCGGCAACAACCCAGCCGAATTCACAGCCAAGCCACGGCAACGGAAGAGCAATAAGGGCAAATTTCAACAGCCAACGACGATTGGTAATCAAATCCTTTGCGGAATAGTAAAGAGCCAATCCGAAAAGAAGAATCATCAGTACGCCGCAGGTCACCATCACGCGGAAGCTCCAGAACATGATGTTGACATTGGGAATCGTATCCAGCGCTGCTTGGTCGATCATTTCAGGCGTTGCCTTGGCTGGGTCTGCCGTGTATTTGCGCAAAAGAAGACCGTAGCCCAAATCGTCCTTTTGAGCTTTAAACGCTTCTCGCAATGCCAGATTGGTCGGATCTTGGCGCAGAGCGGTCAACGTTTCAACGGCCTTGGCACCGCGTTCGATACGTGCACGATTTTGAGCAACGAGCTCCTTAATGCCGATAAGTTCGGTATCCAAAGAGCGTGTTGAGAGGATGCCTGCCAACCAGGGTACTTCAATGACTGCATTGGACGTTTGTCTTTCAACGTCATGAAGGCCAAAAATTTGCATCGGAGCGGGCGCCGGTTGTGTTTCCCAGATCGCTTCCATACTTGCAAGTTTGGCTGGTTGATCCTTGGCGACCAAATAACCGGATTCGTCCCCCATTTGAGCCGTAAAAAGAACGGTGACCAAGCCGAACGCGGCGGCAACTCGGAAAGAGCGTTTGGCAAATTCGAGATCACGTCCCTTTAAGAGGTACCACGCCGAAATTGCTAAGACAAACATCGCACCCGTGACATAACCGGCAGCAATTGTGTGGCCGAACTTGGCTTGCGCCCAAGGACTTAAGATGACGGCGAAGAAGTCCGTCATTTCCATGCGCATCGTTTCAAAATTGAATTCGCTACCAATCGGGTATTGCATCCACGCATTGGCAATCAAAATCCACAATGCAGAAAGGTTGGAGCCGATAGCCATCAAGAAAGTGACAAGCAGGTGAGTGCCCTTTTTGAGACGATTCCAGCCAAAGAAGAACAAACCGATAAATGTTGATTCAAGGAAGAATGCCATCAAACCTTCGATAGCAAGCGGCGCTCCGAAGATGTCACCAACATAGTGGGAATAGTAAGCCCAGTTGGTGCCGAATTGGAATTCCAGTGTGATGCCAGTAGCGACGCCCAAAGCGAAATTGACGCCAAAGAGCTTGCCCCAGAATCGAGTCATGTCTTTGTAGATCTCTTTACCTGTGACGAGATAGCATGATTCCATGATCACTAACATGAACGACAACCCGAGCGTAAGGGGAACGAACAGGAAGTGATACATGGAGGTGAGAGCGAATTGCCATCGCGAGAGATCGACGAGTTCGGTAGAAATCATATGCGTTACTCCGAATTCTTTGCCGAGGCGGCACTTTGGTTCGAGGGGGCGAGCAAAGCGTTACCGACTACATCGGCATTTGTTGTTATACGATCGGAAGCACCGAAAAAAAGGAATCCCAAGCACGCGATGAAGGCAATCTTACACACAAGTGCAAGACCAACTTCTCGAACAAGTCGGCGGTCATTGGAATAGGGGAGTTTTTTGGATGCTTTCATAAGTTAAAGCATAATGAAAAAAGTGAGGAAAGCGAAAGATTTTTATGCTTTGAATGTAAGGGATGTGACCAAAGCCAAAAAATAAAGCGAACCCCTGTTGGAGTTCGCTTTATTTGGAATCGTATGAAGCTTTTTACTTGGCAGCTTCGACGTTTTCGCCTTCTTCTTCACGGCTCTTCATCGAGATGCGCACGGTCGGAGGCGGTGCCTTAGTATCTTCTTCCGTCAAGCCCCAAATGGCTAACAACTCAGCCAACGTCAAAGCCTTTCCGGCTGCGACACGAGCGCGGCGAGCGGCAACGGATTCTCGCACGATCTTTTCAATCACGTCGAGCGGAATACGGTTGAGGTCGTCAAAAAGGATCGTTTGACGTTCGGTGTCGACATTCTTGATCTTTTCTTTGAAAGCCAAGATTACGTCCGTTTCTGCCACATACAACGTCATGGTCTTTTCACCCGATTCCAATGCAAACAACGGGCCGGACAATTCGTAAAAAGCCAAAGCATGACGCATACTTTCGCGCACACCGCGTGCAGAACGACGGATAAGACTACAAATCTTAGCCATGGCTACACGACGGTCCGTCGGAAGGCTTTGCAAATAATCACCAACAGTCGCCATTCAGTATCCCCTAAACCTGAAAAATTAAGCGTAAGGATTCAATTTTACTCCTTTTTTTGATTTTTCTCTAGCTAAATCAAGGGGATTCTTATTGGTGATGAGAGCATATGACTACTTGTAAAAGACGAATTCTGCGGTAAAGGGAATGCGTAAGTATTTGTCTTTTTGAGCTTCGACACAACGGGATTTCGGCATACCGCCATGGGTATTAATGCGTTGCACATAGCGAACCCCTGAAAAGGCTCCCGATACATGATTGGATTGAGTCACAAATAGTGCCTCGGAGAGCTCTCCAGGTTTTGTTTCGACGCTTTTGATACGAGCCGAGAGGGCTGAGCCGTCGTTATGTGCGAATGCAAAGTTGTAACCGTGTTTGGCAACGGCTTGGTTGGTGACCGGATCGAAAAGGTAGGCATTAGGGGACTGAAATTTCCAATACCAACCTTGAGAATCTCGTGCACAACGGAAAATCTGTTCGCCCGAAGCCTCAAGACGTAAAACTTCATCGGTGGAGCTAGGGGGTGCAATGACTGAGGAGCAAGCTGTTAAAAGAGCGGCTGAAGCAATCAAAAGCCAACGAAATTTGCGTTGCATAACAGACCTCAACAAAAGGGATATTTCTTCTTGTCTAGAAAGAAAAGTGTACTTAAAAAGTTTCGGTTGTGACGAGTTGTCGAAACGATCATTTGTAACGCTCTGAAAACGTGCAAAATTCAGGAGATTAGACCAAAAGTGGTATTTACCCGTGCCCCCGAAATGGGATGCGCTTCGGTAGACTTAGGGAATAGAAAAATTGATTATTGATCGTAGATAAAAAATCGATCCCGAGAGATTGATCGGAGGGTCGTTTTTGTCGTGTCTACACGTTTGAATAGCGAGGTTGGTGTGTATCAAATCCGTTTGCATGGTCGAGGTGGCCAAGGCGTTGTAACGGCAGCAGAAATGCTCTCCGTTGCTGCCTTTATGGAAGGGCATCACGCACAGGCATTCCCGAGTTTCGGTTCGGAACGTACGGGTGCTCCGGTGGTGGCCTTTGCTCGCATTGACAATAAAGAGATTCGTTTGCGTGAGCCGATTCTTGAGCCCGATGTCGTCTTGGTTCAAGATCCGACGTTGCTCCAACAAGTCGATGTGCTTGGAGGCTTGCGTGAGGATGGTTATCTCTTGATTAACAGTTCTCAAACGATTGAAGAGTTGGGTTTGGGTGAGTTAGCCGCTCGTATGCCGGCAGGTCACGTTCGCACGGTACCGGCTACGCGTTTTGCGATGGAAAAAATCGGTCGTCCGTTGCCCGGTGCTGCGATGTTGGCAGGCTATGCTGCCATGACCGGTAATCTCAAACTCGAAAGTGTTCAAGCGGCCTATAACGAAGCATTCAGCGGCAAGATTGCTGAAGCCAATTCGCAAGTCGCTACGCTTGCTTATGAATTTTTGACTCAAACGAAGTAAGGGACGAGCCATGCTGAAACAAATTGAAGGGAGTATGGGGGTCGCATTAGGCGTCTCGTTGTGCCGTCCGGAAGTCATTTGTGCTTATCCGATTTCTCCGCAAACCCACATCGTGGAAAACTTGGGCACGTTGACGCGCCAAGGCAAGATCGAACATTGTGAATACATCAATGTCGAAAGCGAATTCGCCGCCATGAGTACGGCAATTGGTGCGTCGGTTGCAGGAGCTCGTGCTTACACGGCGACTGCTAGCCAAGGTCTTTTGTACATGACCGAGGCAATCTATAACGCAGCCGGTCTTGGTTTGCCGATTGTGATGACGGTTGCCAATCGTGCAATCGGTGCTCCGATCAATATTTGGAATGACCACTCCGACTCTTTGAGCCAGCGTGATAGCGGTTGGATTCAACTTTATGTTGAGTCCAATCAAGAAGCCGTTGATATGCATATCCAAGCCTTCCGTATCGCTGAAGAATTGAGCCTTCCGGTGATGGTTTGTATGGACGGTTTTGTGCTTACGCACGCTGTCGAACGTATGGATATTCCTGATCAAGAAAAGGTCGATGAGTTCTTGCCGCCTTATTCGCCGCGCCAAGTACTTGACCCGGATGCCCCGGTTACGATTGGTGCTATGGTGGGTCCGGAAGCTTTCACGGAAGTTCGTTATTTGGCACATGCCAAGCACATCGAAGGCCTTTCCGTTATCGAAAAAGTTGGTGAAGAGTTTAAGAATATCTTTGGTCGCGACTCTGGCGGTTTGGTCAGTTGCTATCGTTGCGAAGATGCCGATATCCGTATTTTGGCGATGGGCGCAGCCGTTGGCACGATCAAGGATACGGTGGACGAATTACGTGAAGCGGGCATCAAGGTCGGTGTGGTTTCTTTGAAGTGTTACCGTCCGTTCCCAGTGAAGGCGGTGCGTGAAGCGTTGGCTAGCGCCAAGACCGTATTGGTCGTTGACCGTGCATTGGGTGCCGGTTCTGGCGGTGTCGTGATGATGGATGTCGTTTGTGCCGTTCGTGATATGGCGTTGGATGTCCGTAGTGTAATCGCCGGTCTCGGCGGTCGTGCAATCACGAAGGCTAGCGTTGCGAAGATTGTTCGTGCTGCAGCCGAAGGCGTGTTGGCTGATACGACCTTTATGGATTTGGATGAAGATTTGGTTCGTCGTCAATTGGAACGAGAAGCCGCAACGCGTTTGAGCGGTCCGTTGCCTGAAGCGATTATCCATGACGTGGCTACCCGTGAAACGTCGAAGGAGTAATGAAAATGCAAGACACCCCGATTCGTTTCTATCAAACCGGTACGTTCACGGTTGGTAATCGTTTACTGTCGCCTGAGCAACGTTCGATTCAATCTTCCAAGGAACGCAACAACTCTTTGAATTCTGGCCACCGTGCTTGCCAAGGTTGCGGTGAAGCCCTAGGTGCTCGTTACGCCATTGATGCGGCTATGCGTGCCACTAACGGTCGTTTGGCCGCAGCCAATGCTACGGGTTGCTTGGAAGTCTTTTCCACTCCTTATCCGGAAAGCTCTTGGCGTTTGCCGTGGTTCCATTCTCTTTTCGGTAATGCTCCGGCTGTGGCTACCGGTATGGCCGCTGCTTTTAAGGTCAAAGCTCAAAAGGATGGTCGTCCGATGGTTCGTGTCGTTGCCCAAGGTGGTGACGGCGGGACGACTGACATCGGTTTCGGTTGTCTCTCTGGTATGTTTGAGCGTAACGATGATGTGCTTTACATCTGTTATGACAACGGTGCTTATATGAACACGGGCGTACAACGCTCGTCGGCAACGCCGCCGGCCGCTCGTACGGCGACGACGATGCCGGTTCCGGGCTATGACGGTGCAGAGTTTGGTCAAGGCAAGAATGTTCCCTTGATTGCAATGGCTCACGGTATTCCCTACGTGGCAACGGCAACGGTTGCCGACCTTCGAGATTTGGAACGTAAGGTTGAAAAGGCTATGAGCATGCATGGGGCTCGTTATATCCATATTTTGGTTCCCTGCCCGTTGGGTTGGGGCGTGCCTTCGGCTCGCACGGTCGAAATGGCTCGTTTGGCTATGGAAACGGGTGTGTTCCCTGTCTTTGAGGCCGAATACGGTGAAGTGACCGGTGTGAAGAAGATTCGTCATCTCCACCCGGTGGAAGATTATTTGAAACCGCAAAAGCGTTTTGCTCACTTGTTTGGTAAGCGTGCCAATCCAGCAGTATTAGCACGTTTACAAGCGGAAGCTGATCGTAACGTTCGCAAGTTTGGCCTTTTGGCCGATGATGAAGCCGATGATATTCCGGCTCCGAATGTCGCAGCAGAGCGCGCCAATCTCGTCTAAAAGGGGATCACGATGAACAAACCGTTTGCTATTACGCTTGACGTAGGCTCCTCGTTGGAAAACCTGACGGGTTCTTGGCGTACTTTGCGTCCTGTTTATGTTAATCATTTGCCGCCGTGCAATGCTACGTGTCCGGCAGGTGAAAACATTCAAGGCTGGCTTTTTAAGGCTGAAAGTGGCGATTATCGAGGAGCATGGGATGTCATTACGAATGACAATCCGTTCCCTGCCTTGATGGGTCGCGTTTGTTATCACACTTGTGAAGGTGCTTGTAATCGTGGTCAGCATGACGAGTCCGTCGGTATCAACTCCGTGGAACGTTTTTTGGGTGACTATGCTCAGGAAAAGGGTTGGGATTACGCTCCTGCTGCTCCTGATACGGGTAAGCGTATTTTGGTGGTTGGCGCTGGTCCTGCCGGTCTTTCAGCCGCTTATCATTTGCGTCGTTTCGGTCACTATGTCAAGGTGGTTGACAGTGCAGAAAAAGCCGGTGGCATGATGCGTTACGGCATTCCGCGCTATCGCTTGCCGCGTGAAGTTCTCGATAAAGAAATCGCTCGTCTTGAACGTTTTGGTGTAGAAATCGAACTCAACCATGAAGTCAAAGATGTGATGGCTGAAAAAGAAGCGGGTCATTTTGATGCCGTATTCTTGGGTGTCGGTGCACATTTGGCTCGTCGCGCTTATATCCCGGCCGGTGACGCCAGTCATGTGATGGATGCCGTGACGCTTTTGCGCAGCATGGAAGGTCAAGATGCTCCGATGATCGGTCGTCGAGTCGTTGTTTACGGCGGTGGTAATACTGCAGTTGACGTTGCTCGTACAGTACGTCGTTTGGGTGCAGAACCTTTGATGGTCTATCGCCGTACGGAAGATCGAGCACCGGCTCACTCTTTTGAAATCGAAGAGGCCAAGGAAGAAGGCGTTTCTATGAAGTGGCTCTCAACGGTCAGCAGCGCCAATGAGGGTGAAATTTGGATTGAGAAGATGACGTTGGATGCTGACGGTCGTCCGCAACCGACGGGTGAACTCGAGCAAATCAAGGCTGATTCGTTGGTCTTGGCCTTGGGGCAAGAGACGGATTTGACGTTGTTGAGCAAGCTCGATTTGAAGACCGAGAAGGGCTCTGTCGTCGTTGATCAGTCCATGATGACCAGTGTGGAAGGTATTTTTGCCGGCGGCGATATGGTTCCGGGTGATCGAAACGTGACGGTTGCTATCGGTCACGGTAAGTTGGCAGCTCGTACCATGAATGCTTGGTTGAAGGGTGAAAAATACGAACATCCGGTGAGTGGTCCTGCGGCAACTTTCGATAAGTTGAACACTTGGTACTATTCTGACGCGCCGAAGACCGTTCGTCCGATGTTGGAATTGGCTCGCCGAACCGACACGTTTGATGAAGTGGTTCACGGATTAACCGAAGAAAACGCTTTGTTCGAAGCTCGTCGTTGTATGTCGTGTGGTAACTGTTTCGAATGTGACAACTGCTATGGTGTGTGTCCTGATAATGCAGTGATCAAGTTGGGCGACGGACAGAAGTTCGCTATCAACTACGATTATTGTAAGGGCTGCGGGATTTGCGCCAATGAATGTCCCTGTGGAGCAATCGAAATGGAGTCGGATGCTAAGTAAGTCTGAATGACATCCCTCGCATTCGATTGATAACGCCGTGAATGGTTTATGCCATCACGGCGTTTTTTGCGGGACTAATGATTGAATGAAAGTGTCGGTCGTTGAATAGGGAAGAAGTTGTGTCTGAAGAAGAAATTTGCTCAGGCTTATTTTTTGGGTTTCTAGGTAGATCTCGTTAGAAAAATAAAGTCAACCCTTAGGGGTAAACCCTGTGTGGTGAGGAAAACTCCTTAGTTCTGTAAAACGGTAACAATTGAAAGTTGTTATGGTGGTGGGACTCCGCATTTGGAGGCTGACTAACAAATGGAAGAATAATATGCCTAAACGTGTACTTATTAAGGTTATGACGCCCTTCTTGGAAGCGTCGCTCGTCAAACAGATTTTGATCGGTTTGGTCATGGGTGTTGGTTTGGCCATGATGGCTCCGGCAACGGCAACGTCCATGGGGTTGTTGGGTTCTGTCTTCGTGTCTGCATTGAAGGCTGTTGCTCCGATTCTCGTTTTTGTGTTGGTCATGTCAGCTATCGCCAATCAAGACTTGGAAGCA
>JAFNZB010000073.1 GCA_017383055.1 Burkholderiaceae bacterium
CATTGCTTCCATGTCGCCTCGTGCTTCAGGCGGTAAATGACGGAAGATGGCCAACATAGCACTCATCAAATCCGATTCATCGGTATCCAATAAACCGGGCCAAGTTTGAGCGGCATGCAAAAAACCTAAAGCAAAAGGTTCAAGTGCAATAATCTCATCTTCGCCTTCGAGTAAATTGCCGTCCTCATCTTCAACATCGAAAGTAATCGGATCGATATCTTGGAGTGTTGCCAATTGATGATCGATCTGTTTGTAGCGACGGTAGACTAATTCTTCAAGACGGTCTTGAGCTTGGGTATCGGAGAATCCTCCGGGAATATCGCTAGCGCTGAAAACCATCGGCATCCACTCACTCGGAGAGACTTCTTGAGGTAAAAGCAAAATACCGGTCAAAAAACCGTCCATTTCGGCTGCATCCATAGCGCCGAGCGATTCATCAAGACTGCAAAGTAATTCGTCGAGCTCGACAAATTCATCATCGGAGAGCGGTTGAGAGTAAATGTCAGTCATGATTTGCGATTCCTTCGATAGTAATCCAACCATTATAAATGGGTTTTGGTATTCTCTTTCTATAACCCTTTGAGGGAGTTGAGAATGAGTGTGATTCGATTTTTTTCAGAAGCAGCCGGTGAAGTCATTATGCTTCGTTCTACAGTGGAACCGATCATGAAGCAAGCTGAAATTGTCTTTCATGACAACGGGGCCTTTTTGGCAGAGGATTTGCCTGAATTTATAGAAAAAATTCAAAAGACCATCAACGATTTGGTGTTATTGGAGCAAGCTCCTCAAGACAATGACGATGATCAGGATGAGGAGATCAAACAAAAACGCAAGGATTTTGTGGCCTTGCGTATTCGTTTTTATCCCTTATTGGAGCTGATGAACAAAGCACTTAAAAAGGGTAAGCATGTCTATTGGTCGACGCTTTGATTAGGTTCTCCAGAAGGATCGAGAGAAAATTACAAAGACGGTAAATAATTCCAAACGACCGACAAACATACAGAAGGCACCGACCCATAAATGAACGGGATTACACCAAGCGTAATTGTTCATAGGGCCAACTTCGCCCAAACCGGGGCCGATATTGCCAATGCAAGCCCAAACACTACTAAAAGCTGTGACGAAGTCGACGCCCGTAGCCAAAATAATGAACGTACAAATCGATACGACTAAAAGGTGTAACGATAAGAACGAGAATATATTCAGAACCAAAGAATCCGTGATGTTTTGATTGCCCAAACGAAGTGGCAAGTAGGCACGGGGTCGAATTAGTTTTTCTAATGTCAAGAAGCCGTGTTTGATCAAAATAAGAACACGGATCAACTTGACACCACCGCCCGTAGATCCCGAACAGGAAGCAAATAAACCACAAAAGAGCAAAAAAGCTCCAATGACGGGTGGCCAAGCAGCGAAATCGGCACTGACATAGCCGGTTGTGCTGAAAATCGATGCCACACTAAAAAGTGCATGACGCAAGGTTTCTTCCCAAGTCAGATACGTGTTGTTGAGCATCAAAATCCCACATACGAGAGCTGTGCCGAAAATCAGAATCAACAACCATGCTCGAGCTTCTGAATCCACAAAATACGAAAGGATGGAGCGCTGACGCCAAGCCATAAAATGCAGTGAGAAGTTGAATCCAGAGAAGATGATGAACAGTACGGCTACCATTTCAATGGCAGAAGAATTGAAATGACCGATGCTGGCGTCATAGGGAGAAATGCCGGACAAACTCATCGTTGTAAACATGAACATGAACGCTTCGTCCCAGTTCATGCCGGCCCAGTGATAAGCCAAAACGCAAAGCAATGAGAAAAACACATAGATGGAATACAGTGCTTTGGCCGTGTCTGCGATTCGAGGCGTGAGTTTAGAATCTTTAAAGAGATTGGTATTTTCAGCCTTGAAGACCTGAGAACCACCAACGCCTAATAGCGGCAAAATGGCAACGGCCAACACAAGAATCCCCATGCCACCCAACCAAGACAATAAGCATCGCCAATAGTTAATTGAAAGGGGTAATTCATCAAGGTTGTTAAGCGCGCTAGCACCTGTGGTTGTCAAACAAGAAACCGATTCAAAAAACAGATTGTTATACGAGATGTTCGGCAACAATAAATAAAAGGGAATTGAACTGAAAAGAGCAACCGCCAACCATGACAGCGTCACTAAAAGAAAACCATCTCGTGCTTCCAATTCACGCTTTTTTCGACGCGTCATAAAAAAGAGTGCCAAACCGGCACCTGCCGTGATGGCAATCGAAATGGCAAAGCCCAACATTGTTGCTTCGTTGTCACGATAAGCAATGCCCAACGGCACGAACATAGTCAAGGAAAGCATGACCAAGAGCGCGCCGAGAGCGTTGAGAACCGGTAAAAGTAAATGACGAAGCGTGCGGAACATAACGACCTACGTTTAGAAGAAACCGACGTCAACGGCGAACAATTGTTCGATACGCGGGATAATCTTCTTGTTCGGGATAAAGAGAATTAAATGGTCTTCTGCCATTACCAAAAGGTCAGGTTCAGCCATCAATACTAGCGCATCCAAGCCTTCACCTCGAACGATAGCACCTACAGAAACGCCTTGCGGGAGATCGATTTCTCGCAAAGTACGCCCCACAATCTTCGAGCTCTTTCGTGAGCCGTGAGCAACGATTTCTAGGGCCTCTGCGCTGCCACGGTAGAGTTCTTGAGCATTAACCACGTCACCGTAACGAATATGTCGGAGCAATTCACCCAAAGAGGCTTGAGTCGGCGATACCGTCACGTCGATGTCCGTGCCTTGAACGAGATTGGAATAAACCTGTTTTTCCAACAAAACGATGGCACGTTTAGCGCCCAAACGTTTAGCTAAAAGCGCGCTCATGATATTGGTTTCGTCATTTTTCGATAAGGCCAACACGACATCTGCTTGCCCTGCACCCTCTTGGGCCATGGCAATGTTGTCATTGTTGCGGACTTGAGAGACGGAAACGCGGTTGCTGTTGAAACGCTTAGAGAGTTCGTTGGCGATTTCTTCTCGGTATTCGAAAATTTTGATTCGGCGGTTGTAGCGTTGCGGTTCAAGTGCTGTTGCAACGAGTGCGGAAAGGTTGCCACCATTGAGCAAAACGATGGTTTCTGCTTTTTCGTTGGGGCGCAACGTTTGAATCACGTCATCAGCATCTTTCGATGCGGTTAAGACAGTGACTTCGTCACCGGCTTCAATGACCGTGTCAGATCGGCAATCCAGGCGGTGATTGCGACGATAAACGGAAACGAATCGTACTTGAGCGTCCGGCAGTTGGATGAAAATTTCACGTAACGAACGGCCGACCATAGAGGCTCCGGCCGAGGCGCGAACGGTAAAGAGTGTTAAAAGCCCTTCGGCAAAGCTCAATACCTGCTGAGCGGCAGGGAACATAATCAACTTTGCCAAGTGGTTGGCTACGGCTTGTTCCGGCCAAATGATGCTAGTTGCGCGGAAGCCCTCTTCACCCAAGATGCGGGGATAATGACGCAATTCGCTATTGCGAACGCGTGCGATACGCATGGGGATATTAAAGAGTTGGGAGGCCAAAGTGCATGCGACGAGATTCGTTTCGTCGCTAGCGGTCACGGCAATCAGCAGGTCGGCGTCCATGGCGCCCGCGCTACTCAAGACGGAAGGCGAACTGGCATTGCCGACAAGCCCCATCAAATCGAAGCGATCTTGTAACGTACGAATGCGTTCCGGATCGTTGTCGATCACGGAGATTTCGTTGGCGTCACTGACCAAGTTTTCTGCCACAGAGCGACCAACACGGCCGGCTCCTAAAATTAGGATTTTCATAACGAGTTAAAAGCCTGGTGGTTCGAATAAATTCGAACGATCATCGACATGTCGTTAGAAAGGATAACACGGTTAATCTTCTTTGGACCACTCAATGCCCAATTGACGGAGCTTACGATACAAATGCGTACGTTCCAATTGAGCGCGACTGGCGATTCGTGTCATGCTGTGATTTTCTTTTTCCAAAAGATA
>JAFNZB010000074.1 GCA_017383055.1 Burkholderiaceae bacterium
CGACTCTATAAACGGTGGCGTCAACGCCAATTCGGCTCGCGTATGTTGGCACGATTGGTGTTCATCATTTCATCCGTCACATTGATTCCTTGCGTTTTAATTTACGCCACATCCACTCACCTTATCTCTCAAGCTTTTGACTCCGGTGTCGACAGCCGCGTAGAAACAGCTCTCGACTCGGGTGTCGCCGTGTCTCGAACGGTGCTAGAACGATTGGAAAAAGAACAGTCGGCAACCGCCAAGATGTTAGCCGACCGTTTAAGTGAGACCTCATTTGCTCAACTGAACTCCGAACTTAATCGTCTTCGAAACCTCACTGGCCTGCAAGAGCTTCGTTTGATTGACATCAGCGGTCAAACCGTTGCAACAAGCCCGGCAATGGATGAGGCTCAAATCTCGGCTACATTACCCAACATCCAGGAACTATTGCAGACACAGCAACGAGGTCACTGGAGTGCCCTTGAAGGCGACCCATTGGAAGCCGATATCGTAACGACATCGTTGCGAATTCGGACATTGACAGCCTTGACGAATCAACCGACTCAACAAGCAATGGTCTTACAGGTCGTTCAAGATGTTCCCCAACACATTGCTGAGAACATTAACGCTACGATTCGTGGGTTACGTGATTATCAACAAATTGTCGTGGTCCGTACCGGCTTAAAGACTCTCTACAACTGGTCATTGGTTTTAACGTTGACACTGGCTGGGCTTTGCGCCATTTTGGCAGCATTCACATACGCAAGCCGAATCACCGCTCCCATCCGTCAATTAGCAGAAGGGACCCGCCAAGCGACCAGTGGGAATCTCCAACCAATTAAAGAATTCTCCGGTGCTGACGAAATTAACGAGCTGACCACAGCATTTAACGTCATGATCCGTGAAGTCAACGAGGCTTGGAGTAAACTCGAGTCACGTCAGCAACGCTTGGAACAATCTAAGAGCTTTTTGGAACGCATCTTGGAAAATCTTTCTAGCGGTGTTGTCGTTTTGGACTATCAAACGCGTATCCGCACATCCAACATCGGTGCCGTCAAAATTCTCGGCAACAACGTTTTGCAATACGGCGTAAGTATTCGTGATGCATATCCTGAATTAGCAGAGATCATCTTGCCGATGCTCTCAAGTAACTCGCATGCCGTCAAACAGGAAGACGTCTCCTTGACCGTTAGCGGGAAGAAAGACCCTGTGACCTTACTCGTACGCTGTTCTTCCGTACCGCTTGCAGATGGTCCTGGCTATTTGGTTGTGATTGATGACATGACGCAAGCTGTAGCAGCCCAACGAGTTATTGCTTGGGGGGAAGTTGCGCGCCGATTGGCTCACGAAATCAAAAATCCGCTCACTCCGATTCAATTGGCAGCAGAACGGATGGAAATGAAGCTGGAAAAGCACCTCCCTGAAGAGGATCGTCATTTATTGCATCGTTACACCCATACCATTGTGGAACAAGTCGCCGCGATGAAACAAATGGTCAACGACTTCCGAGATTATGCAAAGCTTCCTAAACCGCGCCTCAAACCACTGGATTTGAATGCTTTATTGGATGAAGCAACACTTCTTTATCGACAATCAGACTATCGCATCTCCTTGGATTTGCATCCAGAATTGCCGATTATTGAAGCCGACCGAGCTCAAATCTTACAAGTTATTCATAATGTTTTGTCCAACGCTCGAGAAGCCAAGTTGCCTAACCGTGATTGTTGCGTCACCATCCGTACTGAAACGTTTGTTGAGCACCACGAAACACGAGTACGCCTCACAATCAAGGACAATGGCGTCGGTTTCCCTGCTGCGATTCTTGAAAACGCATTCGAACCGTACATCACCACAAAAGAAACCGGTACGGGATTAGGCTTGCCAATGGTTAAAAAAATCATTGACGAACACGGTGGTTACGTCGAACTCTCCAACCAAGATAGCCTCTTGAATTTGGAGGACAATGCAGGCGCCATGGTAACGATTACATTCACACGACTGGTCTAATTATCTAGGGAATATCCATCGCTTACGTGGCAGCCCATCAAATGACTCCGCTATAATCTTTCGTCAATTTTTTTAGGAGTTTGAGATTTCAAACTCTTACTGTGCTTTGTATTTGTTTTCTTTGAGTTTTCATGCCCAATATTCTTGTTGTCGATGACGAAATCGGGATTCGTGAGTTATTTAGCGAAATCCTTTCTGACGAAGGTTTCTCCGTAACGGTCGCTGCCAATAGCGCTGAAGCCCGTCACGCTCGTCAAATGATGAATTTTGATGTCATTTTGTTGGACATTTGGATGCCCGACACTGACGGCATGACCTTGCTCAAAGAGTGGGCTTCCCAAGGTGAATTGCCCTGCCCAATTATTATGATGTCCGGCCATGCCAACATCGACATGGCTGTCGAAGCCACAAAGTTCGGGGCATTTACCTTTCTTGAAAAGCCAACCTCGATGCGCGACTTGATCGAAACAGTCCACAATGCATTGCACGCCGGTCAACAAAAGACCATTTTGAGTACACAACAGAAAGAGGTTGAGCAACAAGAAACCCTGCAAGAAAAAGATGAAAAGTTGCAAGAATCGTTGCGCCACCAAATTGACTTCACCTTACCGCTTCGTGAAGCTCGAGACCAATTTGAGCGTGCGTACTTCACTTATCTTTTGGAAAAAGAAAATCACAGCATGACACGAATCGCCAGTCGCGCTCAATTGGAACGTACGCATTTGTATCGTAAGCTCCGTCAATTGGGCATTGAGTGGTCCAAAGAAGATTAACCGTGTTATCCTTTCTAACGA
>JAFNZB010000075.1 GCA_017383055.1 Burkholderiaceae bacterium
ATGGCATTCTCACCAACGTAAATGCCGTTTGCCTCGGCGCCTACGGTGATATCGTTGTTGTTGACAGCGCTGTCTTCTCCGGTTATACTTACACCAAGAGTATTAGCAAAAATGCTACAGTTGTACACGGTCGTTTCGTTTGCATTGCTTACTGCTCCGGAATTACCATTAATATATGAATTTTTAACCGTTGTGTTGAACGCGGAGGTTGACACGGCGGTCGTATCGGAGATAAGTCTGCAATCGTCAAGCGAGACATTCTTGCTCCTCGGCAAGCAAGCCGCCGGCGTGTTGGCTTCTTGGATGGGTGGCCAGAGCGCTTTGCGCGGCAGCCACATCCCGGCCTATTATGACCAAATGCCGGGCGAAGGCCACTTTGTCGTATTCGTGACGAATGACGAGCGCCCGTCGTTCTTGAAGGACTTCCCGACGGTTGACGGTCCTCAGATTTCGATCATGGATGCGCCTTATAGTCTTTATGCCAAGATGCTTGTGGTGGCGGGCCGTGATACGAAGGATTTACTTATCGCTTCGAAGGCGTTGGCAAGCGGCCATAGCATGATGGCGGGTGATACCGCTAAGATCCACGGTTTCCAAGAATTGGCACCGCGCCGTCCGTACGACGCTCCCAATTGGATCGACACGAACCACGTGACTTACTTCAGTGATTTGATCGAGTATTCCGGTCAATTGCAAAGTAAGGGCTTTCAACCCAAGCCCGTGCACTTGAGCTTGAAGTTGCCGCCCGATCTTTACATGTTCTCGAAGTCGCACATCAATTTGGATCTTCGCTATCGATACACGAAGCCCAGCCAAGGCGTGCCATCGCAATTGCGTCTTTTGGTCAACGATCAATTGATTGACTCTTATGACTTGGATCCCAATAAGGATCAAAGTAATTTCGTGGCGCACTTGCCGGCCGTCAATAGCCTCAAGGATCTCTTGAACGTGCGTTCGATCCCGACCTTAGTGCTCACTGACAACAATACGTTGACGTTTGACTTCCAGTACAGCCTCTCGTATTCGGGCGGTAATGCCGACGATTGTAAGACGATCACGTTGATTCCTAATCAGGTCAACATCGATCCGAGTTCGAGCATCGATTTCACGGGGCTTTATCACTTCACGGAGTTGCCCAATTTGCGCATGTTCGCCCGTAGCGGTTTCCCGTTTACGAAGTACGCCGACCTTTCCGAAACGGTTGTCGTGATGGCCAAGGACAGTCCCGCTCAACACGTGACAACGTTCTTAAATACGCTCGGTCGCATGAGCGCTCACACGGGGTTGGCTGCGATGAACGTGACGGTGACCGATCGTCACGATGCTGCGGCATTGGCCAATAAGGAAATCTTGGTGATCGGTGATTTGCCCAAGGACATGGCTGAAGTTACCGGTGAAAACGTTCACGTGCTTTTGAGCAATGCCCGTCGAGAATTGAATACGCCGTATTTGAGCGATCGCAAGTTGGAAAACTTAAACGGTCCGCGCTCGGAGGCCCAAACGTTTACGCTCGTTGAAAGTAAGGGTGGCGTGGGCGCTGTGGTGGCCTTTGAGTCGCCCTTTACCGAACAGCGAAGCGTTGTGGCGATGCTCGCCGATGGGGACTCGGGTTCGCGTATGTTGAACGACACGTTGCGCTCGCCCGGTGCGATGGAAGGTTTGAAGGGGAGCGTGAGCATTATTCGTGAAGGCACGATGACTGCTTTCCACGTGGGTGATAGCTATCACGTGGGTCACTTGCCGTGGTATCAACGTGTTTGGTTCTTCATGTTGGAACGCCCGTTGTTGTTGGTTTTGTCGGCCGTGTTGTGTGCTTTGCTGATCGGTTCGGCCATTTACGCCATGATGCGTTTGCGTATTAAGTATCGAGGTCAATGATGAAAAAACTTTTATTGACGACATTGGTCGGTCTCGGTTTGGCAACGCCTGCGATGGCTTGGCAGTCTTGGGATGCCTTCAAAGCCGTGAGCGTTGAAAACGCTCGCGTGATCGACCACGA
>JAFNZB010000007.1 GCA_017383055.1 Burkholderiaceae bacterium
ACATCATTCAAGAAGTCATCGATAACGCAAGTGACGAAGTCCTTGCAGGCGGCGCTTCTCGAATCGATGTCACGTTGCACACCGACGGCAGTGTCACGGTTCAAGATAACGGCCGTGGTATTCCGGTCGGTATCCACGCCGAAGAAGGCGTGCCAGCCGTGCAACTTGTTTTCACGCAATTGCATGCGGGTGGTAAGTTCGAGAAGGAATCGGGCGGCGCCTATTCTTTCGCCGGTGGCTTGCACGGTGTGGGTGTGTCCGTCACGAACGCATTGTCGACGCGTTTGGAAGTGACGGTTTGGCGTGAAGGCCAAGAGCACAGCATCATCTTCGCAGCGGGCGACGTGATCGAACCCTTGACGAGCGGTAAGAGCCCCTTCCCGAAGCGTCAAACGGGTACGCGCGTTCGTGCTTGGCCCGATGGCAAGTATTTCGATAGTGCCAACATTCCTGTTGAACAATTGACGCGTTTGTTGCGCTCCAAGGCTGTGTTGATGCCGGGCTGCGAAGTGACGCTCACCAATGAGAAGAACAACACAACGCAAACGTGGAAGTTCGAAGGCGGTTTGCGCGAATACTTGACGAGCCTTTTGACGGCTGAGCCCTTGATTCCGCCCTTTGAATCTCAAGGTTACGCAGAAGACGACTCCATGGGCTTTGCCGTGGGTGAAGGCGCTTCTTGGGTCGTTGTGTGGCAAGAAGAAGGCTCGACCGTTCGTGAGAGCTACGTCAACTTGATTCCGACGCCTGCGGGCGGTACGCACGAAGCCGGTCTTCGTGAAGGTCTCTTTTTGGCAATGAAGGCTTTTATCGAAGCCCACGGTTTGCAACAAAAAAACGTCAAGCTCTTAACGGATGACGTCTTTGCTCGTGCATCCGCAATCTTGAGCGCCAAGGTTTTGGATCCGCAATTCCAAGGTCAAACGAAGGAACGTTTGAATAACCGTGACGCCGTGCGCTTGGTGAGCAACTTCGTTCGTACGCAATTTGAGTACTGGTTGAATAACCACGTTGATGAAGGCAAGAAGTTGGCTGAGCTTGTAATCAAGCAAGCGCAAGCCCGTCAAAATTCCGCTAAGAAGGTCACGAAGCGTAAGAGCTCTTCCGTTGCAGTGTTGCCTGGTAAGTTGACCGATTGCGAAAGCGAAGACATCTCTCGCAATGAACTTTTCTTGGTCGAAGGTGACTCCGCAGGCGGTTCTGCGAAGAAGGGTCGTGACAAGGACTTCCAAGCCATCTTGCCGTTGCGCGGTAAGGTGTTGAACACGTGGGAAGTCGATCGTGATCGCATCTTCGGCAATAACGAAATCCATGACATTTCGGTTGCAATCGGTGTCGATCCGCACGGTTTGGATGACGAGCCCGATTTGGCCGGTCTTCGTTACGGCAAGATCTGCATCATGGCTGACGCCGACGTGGACGGTTCTCACATTCAAGTGCTTTTGTTGACGCTTTTCTTCCGTCACTTCCCGCACTTGATCCGTACGGGTCATATTTTTGTGGCTCGTCCGCCTCTGTTCCGTATCGACGTGCCGAAGACTGCTCGTAAGCCTGCTCGCACAATCTATTGCTTGGATGAACGCGAATTGGCCGTGGAACAAAAGAAGCTCGAAAAGGAAAAGGTGCCTGCCGCTAAGCTCTCTATCTCTCGATTCAAGGGTTTGGGTGAAATGTCCGATAAGCAATTGTGGGATACGACCTTGAATCCGGAAACGCGTCGTTTGTTGCCCGTGACGTTGGGTGATGTTTCCAACGAAGAAACGGTGGCGATGCTCAACATGTTGATGGGTCGTGGCGAAGCTGCGATGCGTCGCGTGTGGATGGAAAATAACGGCGACCAAGTCGAAGTGGATATTTAATTGAGGCGACGAAATGGATAAGAAGAACGATTTGTTTTCTGCCGACCTCTTTGGTGAAGAAACGGAACAAGTAACGGAAGTCGAAGCCGTTGAACCGGCGGTTGAAACGCCGGTCGAAGAAACGGTGGCTTCTGTTGAAGCGCAAGCTTCTGAAGTAGTGGAAGCTGTCGCTGACGATGAAGAAGTGCAAGAAGTCGTTGAAGAAGCGGTTGAAGAAGAACCCGCAAAGCTTCGACTTGAAGAGCAACCCGTGCAAACGGGTGACGATGGCGAGCGTTTAACGTTGGCTCACTTTGCAAGCCACGCCTACCTTGAATACGCGATGAGCGTGGTGAAAGGTCGTGCATTGCCCGATATTTGTGACGGTCAAAAGCCCGTTCAACGTCGCATTCTTTATGCGATGCATGAAATGGGTTTGGGGCCGGACGCCAAGCCCGTGAAGTCCGCTCGTGTGGTCGGTAACGTGTTGGGTAAGTATCACCCGCACGGTGACAGCGCCGCTTACGAAGCCATGGTTCGCATGGCGCAAGACTTCAACATGCGTTATCCCTTGGTGTTGGGTCAAGGTAACTTTGGTAGCCGCGACGGTGACGGCGCTGCTGCCATGCGTTACACCGAAGCGCATTTGACGAAGATCTCTCGCTTGCTCCTTGAAGAAATCAAGGAAGGCACGGTCGACTTCATCCCGAACTATGACGGTGCCTTTAAGGAACCGACCGAATTGCCGGCTCGTTTGCCGTTTGGTCTTTTGAACGGTTCGAGCGGTATTGCCGTGGGTATGGCAACCGAAATTCCGTCTCACAACTTGAAGGAAGTTGCCGCTGCTTGCATGATGCTTTTGGACAATCCCGAAAGCACGTTGGACGATATCTTGACGGTGTTGCCGGCGCCGGACTTCCCGATGGGCGGTCAAATCATCAGTAAGCCGTCTGAAATTCGTGAGGCATATGCCACGGGTCGCGGTTCTTTGAAGGTGCGTGCTCGCTACGAATTTGAGGACATGCAACGCGGTCACTGGCGTTTGATCGTCAAGGAATTGCCGCCCAATACGTCCGCTCAAAAGGTCTTAAACGAGATCGAAGAAATCACGAACCCGAAGGTTCGTCCGGGCAAGAAGGCGTTGAGCGCCGAGCAGCAACAAACGAAGGCTGCGATGCTGGCTATTTTGGACGGCGTTCGTGACGAGTCCGGTAAGGAAGAAGCTACTCGCTTGGTGTTCGAGCCCAAGAGCAAGAACCAAAATCGTCAAGATTTCGTGAATGCCTTGTTGGCTCAAACGAGCATGGAAGGCAATGTTTCCATGAACCTCGTGATGGTCGGTTTGGACGGTAAGCCTCGCCAAAAGACGCTCTTGCAGATTTTGAAGGAATGGGTCCAATTCCGTGTGACCACGGTTCGTCGTCGTACGCAATTCCGTTTGGATAAGGCACTTGACCGTATCCATATTTTGGAAGGCCGTCGTTTGGTGTACTTGAACTTGGATGACGTGATCGCGATCATCCGCGAAGCCGACGATCCTAAGGCTGCCTTGATGGCGAAGTACCCCTTGAGTGAACGTCAAACGGAAGACATTTTGGAAATCCGTTTGCGTCAATTGGCTCGATTGGAAGGTATCAAGATCGATGCCGAGTTGGCTCAGCTCAATAAGACGCGCGAATCGCTCGAACGTTTGCTCAATAGCGAAAAGTTGTTGGTCAAGCAAGTCAGTAAGGAAATCGCCGCCGACGCTCAAGAATTCGGTGACGAACGTCGCACGTTGGTTGAAGAAGCCAGCAAGGCCGAGCTCACGCAAACGGTGGTGGATGAACCGGTGACGGTCATCATCAGTCAAAAGGGTTACATCCGTGCTCGTACGGGCCACGGCCATGATGCTTCCATCATGAGCTACAAGATGGGTGACGCTTACGCATCGTCTTATGAATGTCGTACGACTGATAATTTGGTGGCGATCAGTTCCACGGGTCGTGTCTATACGATCGCGGTGGCTGATTTGCCGAGCGCTCGCGGTGAGGGTTTGCCGATCAATTGCTTCATCGAGATTGAAATGGGTACGCAATTGGTGGCCTTCTGTGTGGCTATGCCCGATGCTGTC
>JAFNZB010000076.1 GCA_017383055.1 Burkholderiaceae bacterium
CGAGCCTTAAAGCCCTTGAGGCTATCGAATCCTTTGAGTGCCATTACGCTTGAGCCTCCAAGTAGCGTTGAGCGTCCAAGGCAGCCATGCAACCCGTGGCAGCCGACGTGACGGCTTGACGATAGATTTGGTCTTGGACGTCGCCGGCGGCAAAGACGCCCTCGACAGAGGTGGCGGTCAAGGCGAACGGATTTTTGCCCGTCACGATGTAGCCGTTATCCAATGCCAATTGGTCGCCAAAGATGGCGGTGTTGGGGGAGTGACCGATTGCGATGAAAACGCCATCAACGGCAAGAGTTTCATCAGCCTCGCCCGTCGTGCTCTTTAACGTTAAACCCGTGACGCCCTTGCCGTCGCCCAAAACTTCTTTGACTTCACGGAAAAGGTGCAACACGATGCGGCCATCGTCCACGGCTTGCATCAAGCGCTTGACCATGATGGGCTCGGCTTTGAATTTGTCGCGGCGGTGAACGAGGTGGACCACGGAGGCGATGTTGGCGAGGTAAAGCGCCTCTTCCAAGGCAGCATTACCGCCACCCACAACAGCGACGGGCTTTTTGCGATAGAAAAAGCCGTCACAGGTGGCGCAAGCCGAAACGCCACGGCCCTTATAAGCCGTTTCGCTTTCAAGGCCCAAGTATTTGGCTGACGCCCCAGTGGCAATGATCAAGGCATCGCACGTGAAAGTCCTACCCATGTCGGATTCCAAACGAATGGGTTTTTCGTTCAAATGGACGCGATTGATGAGGTCAAATTCAATCTTCGTGCCGAAACGCTCGGCGTGCTCAAGGAAACGTTGCATGAGTTCGGGACCTTGAACGCCGTTGACATCGGCAGGCCAGTTTTCAATTTCGGTCGTCGTCATCAACTGACCGCCTTGTTCCATCCCCGTGATAAGGAGCGGTTCAAGGTTAGCGCGAGCGGCATAAACGGCGGCGGTGTAGCCCGCGGGGCCCGAGCCCAAAATAATGACTTTGGCGTGTTTGACTTGTCCCATTGCTGTGTCTTCCTGATACGTGTTTTTTGACAAATACGATTTTACTGAGGAAGTACTTAAAGCAACTTGAGCGAAATAAAAATTAACGAAAAACTTTCGAAAATGATTGCAAAAAACGGGCGTGGATTGTAACGAAAAAGTACAATAACCTAGTTTAGTTGTCGAAAAGTTTTCTATTTGAATTTCCTAATGAAAAAGCCGGCTTTGACCCAAGAAAAAGCAGACATTTTGAAACCGTCTCGTAAGAAAAGCGCCCGCTCGAAAGCGGCCGTGAGTGCGAGTCCTTCGTTTGTAACGTCCGCGACGCCTGAGAGTCGTCACGGTCTTTTTGCGCGCTTAACCCATAGCGCTCCGTATTTGGGCTTCATCATGCTTTTGGTGACGGTCCTTTATGCGGCGATGTTGTTTTCGTATTCGCCCACTGACCCTTCGTTCACCTACGCAACGATGAATAAGCCCGTTGCCAATTGGGTCGGGACGATTGGGGCATGGGGTGCTGACATTTCCCTTTTCGTTTTCGGTTGGTCGGCTTATTGGTTGATCGGTATCGGTTTGATGATCGTCATTCGCCTTTTCGGTTGGGCCGGCAATCAAGGTTTCTTCTCTCGCATCAAGCACGCTTTGGGTTTGGTCTTTTTGATGGCCGGTTCTTGCACGCTTGAAGCCATCCGTTTGCATTCGTTGGCCGGTGCTTTGCCCGGTGAAGCCGGTGGTGTTTTGGGTCAAGTGTGCGCCGTGAGTTCCGTGCCTTATTTGGGTGCGATCGGCATGACGATCGTCGCCGTCTTCTCGCTTTAGTTGGGCGCACAACTTTCCTTTGACTTCTCTTGGATTCGCGTGGCCGAGTGGGTGGGCGCATTGGTC
>JAFNZB010000077.1 GCA_017383055.1 Burkholderiaceae bacterium
CGAGATTTGAGCCTCATCCATTGCCGGGCTTGTTGCAACGGTTTGACCGCTGATGTCAATCAAACGAAGCTCTTGCAAGCCGGTGAGGTTTCGAAGGCGATTGAGTTCGGTGTTCAATTGAGCAAATGAGGTCTCACTTAAACGGTCCGCTAACATCTTGGCGGTTGCCGACTGTTCTTTTTCCAATCGTTCTAGCACCGTTCGAGACACGGCGACACCAGAGTCGAGAGCCGTTTCTACGCGGCTGTCGACACCGGAGTCAAAAGCTTGAGAGATAAGGTGAGTGGATGTGGCGTAAATTAAAACGCAAGGAATCAATGTGACGGACGAAATGATGAACACCAAACGTGCCAACATACGCGACCCGAATTGGCGTTGACGCCACCGTTTATAGAGTCGAGAAATGAACGACACGACGATGATCAATAAAATGACCACCACCAACGCATTTGCTAATAACAGCAAAGGGTAATAAGGCGCCAAATCGCTAGAGTTGGTCCCGGCGGATGTTAAAAGGAACAACAAAATGACGACAATCGCCAAACCAACCGAACCGCCATATCGCATGGAGTTTCTCATGGTTCGTTATTCCTTCGGCGTGGTTATACGTTGATCTAAAACGAGGCCTTGCCAGTCCGAAGATAAATTCCAATCGTTATTGCCAATGTTCACTTGCATGGGCAAGGGCAATTGCTGAGTATCTAAACGAAAACGAACTTCCGCTTCGTAGTTTTCCGGTTCCGACAAATAGGGCTTGTCGCTGACACGCCAATCACTGATGACCTTGATGACATCGAGGGCATCCTTGAGCGAATCAAACGATTGAGAAAGACCACCTCGAGAGACTCGGTATTGTCGAGTCAATGGACTGTAGGATAGGCGTGAAACCAATGACGTCTCGTTTTGAGTTTTGTCAAGCCAATACCAACGATGACGTTCAAGTGTGAAATCGGTTACGAAGTACAAGGCGATACCGCGTAAGAGCGCATCTTCAACAACACGCGGTAAATCAAATTCAACGCTCACGGAGAGGTAAAGCCCAGGTTTTTCTCCGGGTTTGGCACTCATGAGCGAGGATTGCATAATGCCAACTTCTTGAGCCCATGCGGACGCAACAAAGCCCACTCCTAATAGGAGTGGGGTCAGCGTGCGTAACAAGCGGGCTCGCAAAGTCATCAAGCTTCCTTTTTTGTAATTAATGCATAGAAAAATCCGTCGTGCACACGAGGCAAGAGCGGGTTTTTCTCGTTATCGGTCGGAATCAAGCGCAACATTGGCGAGTCTAATCCCGGTAATGTACAGGCTTGAGCATCGGGATGAGTTTCCAAAAAACGCTCGATTTGCAACGGTCCTTCTTCAGGGAAAATGGAGCACGTTGCATACAATAATTTTTTGCCCGCAGGCAAGATGGTCCACATGGCATCCAATAATTTGCGTTGTTGTGAGGCCAAATTTTCAATGTCTTGAGGACGTCGCATCCAGACGATATCGGGATGACGACGGACGATACCGGAAGCTGTACAGGGGGCATCCAATAAAATCGCATCAAAAGGACCGAATTTTTCTAGTTTTTTCACGTCGGAAGCATCGCTCACAACAACCTCGGCTTTAAGACCTAAGCGCGAAAGTGTGGAGTCAATTTTTTGGGCGCGAACAGGGTCGACTTCAACAGCGGTGACCGTGATGTTTTGTGCTTCCAAAAGGTGAGCCGTTTTGCCACCAGGGGCTGAACAAGCATCGAGTATCTTTTGTCCATCATGGGGTTCCAAAAATTGAGGAACCATTTGGCTACCAGCATCTTGAACCGATACCAATCCGTCTTGGAATCCAGGGACTTCGGAGACGGGACGCGGATGATCAAGGACGATACCCCAATCACTCACGGGTGTTGCATTAATGCCAACTTCGTTGAGCATTTGGCAATACGTTGACATGCTCGTGCGACGTTTGTTGATGCGAAGCGTCATCGGAGGCGGTAACGTTTGGGTCGTCAAAATGGCTTCCCAATCTTTCGGGTAAGCTTTGCGGATTTTTGAAATCCACCAACCCGGAGCATTGAATCGAGCTGAAAGATTAGTGTTGAACCCCTTTGTCAATTGCGCACGAGAACGCAAAAAGTTTCGGAGTACGGCATTAATGAAGCCGGCGCCGTGCACTGTTGCGGGATTGTTTTTGGCAGCTTGAACCGCTTGATTGACAACGGTAAAGTGGTTTTCTTTGCCATTTAATAACAAAGCAAGAGCCACTTCCAATAAGCTCTTCGTTTCAATTGGGGGTTCTCGAGAAATTAACTTTTGCGTGACAATGTCAAGCTTAGCCCAATGGCGCGTTGCGTTATAGAGCACGCTCTGAGAGGCACCCTTTTCTTCGGCGGATGCCCCTTTGGTAGCATAAGCCAATGCTCGTTCCAAAGAGGAACCTTCAGTTCGCATTTGGGCCCAAGCAACGGCGGCTATTTGCAACGCTTTATGAAGTGCTACGCTCATTGGAAGCAGTCTCCTTTGTCAAAGGGATAGCCTTGTAAAAAGCTTTCCACAGGCATTTTCGGCTTGCCGGGTCGTTGCAAGATTGTTGCGCAAATGGCATCTTGACCGCAAGCGATTACTACGCCGTGTTTGTCTGCTTGAATAACACTGCCGACAGGACCGCTTGCTTGAGTTTTGTGGGCTGCCCAAATTTTGATCGCAGTGCCCTTGTGTTCAGCAAATGAAGAGGGGAACGGCGTGAAAGCTCGGATTTTTTGCAAAATAACATCTGCAGAAAGCGAGAAATCAATCTTGCCTTCTTCTTTGAGAACTTTGTGAGCGTACGTTACGCCATCTTCGGGTTGGGCGGTCAACGATAAATCGTCTGGTGTGCTAAGTATCTCGACCAACATCTCAGCACCCAAAGAAGCCACTTTGTCTGTCAAACTCGTCGTGGTTTCCGTTCCGTCTAACGGGAATGCCTTTTGCAAGATCATCGGCCCCGTATCGAGACCGGCTTCCATCTTCATCAACGTGACCCCAAATTCCGAGTCTCCTGATTCAATGGCTCGAGTAATCGGCGCAGCACCGCGCCAACGCGGCAACAAACTGGCGTGGATATTGATGCACTTAATCTCGCTATTAGGGCCGATACCCTTAGGAATGTCCAAAACGGCTTGCGGCAAAATCATGCCGTAAGCGGCAACGACCATGATGTCCGCATTCTGAGCTTTGAGCTGGTCGTGATATTTTTGAGCTTCTTCGCCTCCTTTTTTGAGTGACAACGTCAAGGGCGTTTCCACCGGGATGTTGTGCTCAAGTGCAAGGGCTTTGACGGCGGACGGGGTCAGCTTCATGCCTCGACCGCTCGGTCGATCTGGTTGCGACAAAACAAGGCAGATCTCGTGACCGGCCTTAATGAGAGCATCCAATGCGGATGCGGCAAACGGAGGGGTACCAGCAAATATGATTTTCATAGTTAGTAATTGTAGATGCAGAGCGATATTTTCGAATTTTTTTACGCTTATTTTGGCCCTAAAAACGTAAAAAGTGTTGGTTAAGCGATACACTTATTTCCAAGAGGAAATGGTTATGAAATACGCAGAAAAACTTCCTGTTCACATTCATTATGAAACGTACGGTGATGAGTTGGGGGTGCCTTTGTTACTAGTGATGGGGCTTGGAATGCCTCTGAAGGCATGGCCTCAGTTATTCATTCAGCTTTTGGTTCGACAGGGTTTTCGCGTCATTATTTTTGATAATCGAGATAGCGGAAAGTCAACACAGATTAATCATGAAGTTCGACCGATTGATGTTGTGGAGGCGATTTTTAAGGCATTGACCCGTCAAAAAATTGCGTCTCCCTATACCTTGGAA
This sequence comes from Burkholderiaceae bacterium, assembly GCA_017383055.1. Taxonomy (GTDB): domain Bacteria; phylum Pseudomonadota; class Gammaproteobacteria; order Burkholderiales; family Burkholderiaceae_F; genus Aphodousia. Next base: position 3,843 of record JAFNZB010000077.1, read on the forward strand.
GATATGGCTGATGATGCGTTGTCTGTGTTAGATGTGCTAGGCATCGCTCGAGCTCATGTCCTAGGAATCTCAATGGGAGGGATGATAGGTCAAGTATTGGCTACACGTCATCCACAACGCATTGCCTCGTTGACGTCAATCATGAGTGCATCAGGCAATCCTCGAACCGGTGTCGGTAAATTACGAGCTTTAAAGGGACTGCTAACCAAACCCGAAAATGCGTGTGAAGTCGACAGTTTGCGAGTCTATTTGAAAAAGATGTTCCGTCTAATCGGTTCTGAAGAAATGGGTTATAGCGATGAGCAAATTCAAGAGATTGCTGGTTATATGGTCGAAAATTATTACCAACCCCAGGCAACGAGCCGACAACTTTTGGCGATTTTGGCCTCAGGCGATCGCTCCTCTCAGTTGAAAAATGTTCAGGTTCCGACGCTTGTGATTCACGGGCAAGACGACCCGCTTTTACCTCTTGAGGCTGGAAAAGAAGTGGCCGATTTGATTCCTGGTGCTAGGTTAATGGTCATGCCTAAGATGGGGCACGACTTGCCGACTTCTTTAATTGAGGTTTTTGTTAAAGAAGTCAGCTCGCATTGTCGAAATAATCGTTATTGATTTTCTTTCGTGGCTTGTTGGCGGAGCTTGCGAAGCTTCGTGCAAGCACGATTGCGCTTAAGTTGGCTCAAGTGGTCGACAAACACCTTGCCCTCGAGGTGATCGAGTTCATGTTGAATGCAAATCGCCAATAAGCCATCGGCTTGCAATTCAATGGTGTTGCCATCAAGGTCTTGGTAGCGGACGGTGACTTCGGTGTATCGATTTACCTTTTCATAAATACCGGGTAAGGACAAGCAACCCTCCTCACCAACATCCTTCTCGCCCCCCGTCACAATGATTTCAGGGTTGATCATTGTGATTAATTGGTTCTTTTCTTCCGAGACATCAATGGTGACCAAGCGGATCGATTTGCCAACTTGTGGCGCAGCCAAACCGACGCCCGGTGCGTCATACATCGTTTCTGCCATATTGGCGGCTAAGATTCGAATCTCTTCCGTGATATCTGCAACGGGTTTTGCGATTTCGGCCAAAACAGGTGCGGGATATTGAACGATAGGAAGAATGGCCACGTTAGTCTCCAAGAAATAGTTGCTGGATTAAAAAACACCGCTATTATAAAAAATAAGAAGTAATTGGGTGTCTTTTTGAAGGGGTAATCAATGCAACGGCAAGAACAATATGATTGGTTGCGTTTGATGTGGACAAACGGCCTATCTTTTGAGATGGCTAAGAATTTGTTGTCGACAATCGGTTTGCCGGAGCTTATTTTTTCATCTTCATATGCGACGTTATGTCGTGTTGTTCCAGATGATGTCGCTCGGCGTTTGTGTATGCGAGTCGATTCGGAAATTGATGAACGTATTCAAAAAACGATTGCATGGATTGAATCGACTCCAAGTGCGGATTTAATTGCATTAACGGATTCACGTTACCCAACATCGTTACTTACGGTACCTCAACCCCCTTTGGCTTTCTTTGTGTTGGGCGATTCTTCGTATCTTTCTCAGCCGAGCGTATCTTTGCTTGGCTCGTCAAATCCCAATCAAGAGGGAATTGAGCTTGCTCGAGAGTGGGCTATGACCCTGTCTCAGTCTGTCGTTGTTGTTGAGGCTATGAGCGAGGGTGTTGAAAGGGCGGCGTTACAAGGAGTGTGGAAAGCTTCCCAAGCTCGAGCAATTTTGGTCAGTGATGAGCCACTAGGCGAGTCTCGGGCTTCAGTGATTGAAGCGATGAGTCAACGCCATTTGGTGGTTAGCTTAATAGGTCCATTTGACGAGGTGGGTGCCGAACAACGATGGGAACTTAGAAATCGGCTTTTGGTTGGATTGTGTTCCTCGTTTGTGCTGGTTCAGGCAAGCATTCGCTCTCGTGCTCTAAATTTTTTGCGTGAGGCTTTGGATTTGAATCGCAATGTCATGGCGATTCCAGGGTCTGTTCACTCGCCTTTGAGTAAGGGTCCCCATTACATGATTAAATACGGGGCTAGGTTAGTAGAGACAACGAATGAAGTGTTCGAAGAGATGCGAGTTAAATGATTTTTTGTTTGTAATTATTTGATTTTGAAAGAGTCTATAAAAAAGTTGCCAAAACTTCCTATTTTGTTGGTACTCTAAAAAAAGGGAATTGGGGAGAATTTGTCCTCAGAGAGAGAAAAATTACCATGAGTGAAAAAGTTTTAGTCATTGCCGAAAAACCGTCCGTTGCTGCGGATATCGCCCGTGCTTTGGGTGGTTTACAACGCGAAAAGGATTACTTTGAGGGCGAGCATTATGTTGTGAGTTCGGCTGTTGGTCATCTTTTGGAGTTGGTTGTTCCGGAGAAATATGACGTCAAGCGTGGCAAATGGACGTTTACCCATTTGCCAATGTTGCCGCCAAATTTTGATTTGAAGCCGATTAAAAAGTCGGAAGAGAAACTCAAAAACTTAAAACGCTTGATGAAGCGTGCGGACATCGTTTCCGTCATTAATGCTTGTGACGCGGGACGTGAGGGTGAGTTGATTTTCCGTTACATCATTCAAGCAGCCAAGTGCAAGAAGCCAATTCAGCGATTGTGGTTGCAATCGATGACGCCGGCAGCAATCCGTGAAGCGTTCAAAAATCTTCGCTCCGATGCTGAAATGCAACATTTGGCTGATGCTGCACGTTCTCGTTCTGAGGCCGACTGGTTGGTCGGGATCAATGGCACACGAGCCATGACCGCCTTTAATAGCAAGGACGGTGGTTTCTTTTTGACTACGGTTGGTCGTGTGCAAACGCCGACTTTGGCCATCGTTGTTGAGCGTGAGGAAAAAATTAATGCGTTCCAATCCCAAAAGTATTGGGAAGTTCATGCCAACATCACTTGTCAGGCCGGTCAATACAGTGGTGTTTGGTTTGATTCTCATTTCAAAAAGAGCGAAACGAATCCTCATTTGAAGGCAGATCGCATTTGGGATGTCGATCAAGCAAAGGCTTTATGTGAAAAGCTCAATCAGGCGCAGGGGACGGTGAGTGAAAGTGCAAAACGAACGACTCAGCTCTCGCCGTTGCTTTTCGATTTGACGAGTTTGCAACGAGAAGCCAATAACCGATTTGGTTTCTCGGCCAAAACGACGTTGGCTTTAGCACAAGCATTGTATGAAAAGCACAAAGCGTTGACGTATCCGCGAACGGATGCTCGTGCATTGCCTGAAGATTATTTGGGTACTGTCAATCAAACGTTGACGATGCTGGCTGAGTCGACTCGCTATGTCACTAGTGTTCAACAAATTCAAAATAATCGTTGGGTTAAACCCACTAAGCGAGTGTTCGATAATTCCAAGATTTCCGATCACTTTGCCATTATCCCGACATTGCAAGCGCCGAAAAAGCTTTCAGAGGCTGAAGAGAAAATTTATGACTTGGTTGTGAAGCGTTTTTTGGCCGTATTTTTCCCTGCTGCGGAATACGATGTGACGACCCGTATTACTCATGTCAATGACGAAGAGTTGAAAACGGAAGGTAAGGTCTTGGTTAACCCAGGTTGGATGGCTGTTTATGGTCGCGAGGGAAGCCAAGAGCCGACGTTGGTTCCTGTTGAGCAGGGTGAAAAGGTTCATGTTGATGCAGTCGAGTTGCAAGAAAAGGCAACGAAACCTCCCGCCCGTTATACTGAAGCAACGTTGTTGTCTGCAATGGAAGGGGCCGGTAAGTTAGTTGAAGAAGATGATCTTCGAGAGGCCATGGCTGGAAAGGGGCTTGGAACGCCTGCAACGCGTGCCGCTATTATCGAAGGTCTTTTGTTGCAAAACTATTTGCGCCGCGAAGGCCGCGACTTGTTCCCCACCTTCAAGGCTCGTCAATTGTTTGCCTTACTGAAGGGGTTGGGAGTTTCTGAGTTGTCCGAACCCGAATTGACGGGCGAGTGGGAATATAAGTTAGCACAAATCGAACAAGGAAAGATGCAACGTGATGATTTCATGAAGGAAATTCGTGAAATGACAACGGTGATCGTCGAGGCTGCTAAGCGTTACGAAGGCGATACAGTACCCATTGAGAATCCGGCTCACTTGGTCAATCGTTGTCCAAAGTGTGGGGGTGAAATTGTTGAGAATTATCGTCGATTTGCTTGTACGAGTTGTGATTTTAGCTTGAGTAAGCACCCTGGCGGTCGTACGTTTGAAGTGCACGAAGTTGAAGAGTTGTTGGCAAATCGTGAGGTCGGTCCTTTGGAAGGCTTTATCAGCAAGATGGGCCGTCCGTTCGCTGCAAAGCTTTGCATTACCGATGAATTCAAGATGGAATTCAATTTTGGTGAGCCGCAACATCAAGATAATGAGCCGATTGATTTTGCTGCTTTAGAACCGATTGGTACCTGCCCGAAATGCGGTGCCAATGTTTACGATACGGAAAAGGGCTATGTGTGTGAAAAGACACAAGATAAGGCTTGTGATTTCCGTATGGGCAAAATCATTCTTCAACAACCGATTTCGCTCGAACAGGTTCAGAAGATTTTGATTACAGGTCGAAGCGATGAGATGAGCGATTTTGTGTCCAACCGTACGCATCGCAAGTTCTCTGCCCAATTGGTTTTAGGAAAGGACGGTAAGATTGGTTTTGAATTTTCACAAACCAAACCGGTTCGTAAAACCACGCGAGTAAAGAAAGTTGGGGCAAAATAAATCGATTTAGAGGATAAAAAATGAGGGCTTTTAGAGCCCTCATTTTTTATCGTTATTTTTGAACGGGTTGTTCTGCTGTCGCAGAGGGGTCAGTTTTTACTTCCGGCTCTTTTTTAATCGGAGTAACGATGATTTGGTCGATCTTGTTGTTATCCACATCAATGACTTCGAAACGGAAGTCGCCGTAGTAAACACGGTCAGTGCGTTTCGGAATCTTACGGAGCATGTACATCATGAAACCCGCAACCGTTTCATAAGTAGAGTCTTCAGGCAGACTATCGACACCCAAAACGTGTTCCAAATCATCAATCGGCGTGGAACCGTCAACCAACCAAGAGCCATCCTCACGTTCAAGAATTTGAGCTTCTTCGCTAGAAATAACCAAGTCGCCCATAACGGTACTCATCACGTCATTGAGGGTGATGATGCCTGTCACTAACGCATATTCATTGATGATGACTGCAAAGTCGGTGTGATTTTGCTTGAAGCATTCCAAAATTTCGGACAAAGTCAAAGAGTCGGGCACCATTTGTACCGGGTGTACCATGCCTTGTTCCTTGAGTGAGAGCGTTTGAGAACTCATCAAACGTTTCAAGATATCCTTGGAGTCAACGATACCGATGACGTTGTCGAGTTCTTGGTCGCAAACCAAGTATTGCCCGTGAGAAGTTTCAATCACTTTGTGGCGAATTTCGTCTTCGGAGTCATCCAAAAGAAGGTAGACGATGTCTTCACGCGGCGTCATGGAACTCGGAACCGTACGACTTTCCATTTCAAAGATGTTTTCAATTGCAGCCTGTTCTTCGGATGCCAATACACCGGCCGCTGTACCAGCGTCCACCGTGGCCATGATGTCTTCAGACGTAATCTTATGGTTGGACTTGACCGGCATGCCCATCAAACGAATGAAGAAGTTGGCAGTACCATTGAAGAACCAAATAAACGGAGGGCACAACTTGATCAATAATCGCATCGGCGAAATGATGAACATGGCCACGCGCTCAGGGAAAATGAGTGCGAGACGCTTCGGAATCAAGTCGGCAAACAAAATGAACAAGACTGTGGATGTGACAAAAGACAACCAGAAGCCGCTGGTAGCTGCTAATTCGGCGTCAGGCGTACACATCTGGGATACTTCCGTAAAGAACGGAGTAAAGAAACGTTCGCCCAAAATACCACCTGCCAATGCCACGGCATTGATACCGATTTGAATGACGGTTACAAAGTGGCCGGCATGGTCTTGGAGGTCTAAAACTTGTTGTGCTTTTTTATTGCCTTCTTCAACCAAAGTCTAGAGGCGAGTACGCTTGGCTGCGGCAAGAGAAATTTCAGATACGGCAAAGAATGCGCCAAGGATTAACAAGGCGATAAGCGATACAAAATACATAAAAACAATCAAATGTTAATGGACGCGTAAGTGTACCAAAAGTAAGGCTTTTTCTCTAGAAAAAGGTGTATTAAGATGTTTTATGTATTGTTGTTTGAAAATGTTTTTGTTAAGGTTATCTTTCGCACTCGTAATGAATTTCGAGGCGCTTCCCCCAATATCTCGATAGTAAAGGAAACATTATGAATACGCGTTTGACGGCAACTGCGATTGCCTTACTCGGTGCATCTTTTTTGGCTTCGGCTCAAGCCGCTACGACGTTGGAAACGGTCAAGGCTCGCGGTCATTTGATTTGTGGCGTGAATACGTCCGCCCCGGGTTTTTCTTCTGTTGACAGTAAGGGCAATTGGTCCGGTTTGGACGTTGATGTGTGCCGTGCTGTTGCTGCTGCGACGTTGGGGGACGCCAGCAAAGTTAAATTCGTGCCGTTGAGCTCTCCGCAACGCTTCTCCGCTTTGCAAGCTGGTGAAATTGATGTTTTGGCTCGCAATACGACGTGGACGATGACGCGAGATACGACGACGGGTTCCGTGTTTACCGCAACGACTTACTATGACGGTCAAGGTTTTATGGTCCCCAAGAAGTTGAAGGTGAAGACGGCAGCTCAATTGCGTGGCGCTACGATTTGTGTGCAATCGGGTACGTCTAGCGAAAAGAGTTTGGCTGATTACTTTGCTCAGCAAAACATCAAGTTCCGTACGGTTGTCTTTGATACAACTGAAGCAACGCAAGCCGCGTTCTTCTCGGGTCGTTGCCAAGCCTACACGACGGACATGAGTGACTTGGCTGGTGCTCGCACGAATTCGCCTAACCCTGCTGACTACGACATCTTGCCTGATGTGATTTCCAAGGAACCGTTGGCTCCGGCAGTGCGTCGCGGTGATGACGAATGGCTCTCTATCGTGCGTTGGTCCATTTTTGCAATGCTCAATGCTGAAGAATTGGGTTTGACGAAGGCTAACGTAGACGATATGAAGAAGAACGATAAGCGTCCGGACGTTCAACGTTTGGTTGGTGCAGCCGAAGACATGGGTAAGGCACTCGGTTTGGATAGTCAATGGAGTTACAACATCATTAAGCAAGTGGGCAACTATGGTGAAAGCTTTGAAGCCAATATGGGCCCGAACTCCAAGTTGGGTTTGCCGCGTGGTGTCAATAAATTGTGGACCCAAGGTGGTTTGATGTACGCCCCGCCGGTTCGTTAATAATCCCACGATAATCCTGATAAAATGGCGGTTTCCTAACCGCCATTTTTGTTAGTACAGACAAATGACGAAATACAACAATATGTTTCACGTTGGCGATCAGGCCTGGCGCGATCGTGAAACGCACAAACAACGTCGAGAATGGTTATGGCAAGGTGTCGTTGTCATTGTCGTGATTGCCGTTTTGGCGTTGTTTGCATATAACGTAACGACGAATTTGGAAGCCCGAAATATTCGGTCGGGTTTTGCATTTTTGGGAGATCGTTCGAGCTTTGAAATCGGTGAAGCTCTCATTGATGTCTCATCCAACGATGGTTTTGGTTGGATGTTCTTGGCGGGTATGCTCAATACCATTCGTGTGGCCATCGTTTCAATTCTGACTGCAACGCTTTTGGGCGTTGTTGTCGGTTTGATGCGCCTGTCTCGTCACCCCTTAATTCGTTTTTTGGGCGCGGCTCACGTTGAGTTCTATCGCAACATTCCGTTGTTGATTCAATTGTTTGCAATCTACCTCGTCATCACCGAGTTTTTGCCCGATATTTTCACTCCATTGGAATTTGGTTCCTGGGCTCTTTTATCAAAGGCTGGTTTCCAATTTGCAGTTCCAGAGGCATTGGGATGGGCCAACCTTATTGCGTTGGCTTTGGGGACTGTCGCAGCTTTTGCTATTCGTGCTCATTTACTCAAGAAGATTACTTCGTTAATGAGTAATGTTTTTGGTTGCATGGGAGGTGTTGGCGTAGCCGTTGTGGTTTGGTGCGCTTTCGGTGTTATCGGGGGATGGAGCAAGCCCGTTTTGGAAGGTTTCATGGTTGAGGGGGGCGCAAGTGCGACGCCTGAATTCTTGACGCTTTGGTTGGGTTTGACATTGTTTACCTCTGCATCCATCGCAGAAATCGTTCGAGCTGGTGTGTTGGCGGTTCCTCAAGGTCAATGGCGCGCTGCTGAAGCGTTAGGCATGACTCGTATGCAAGCGGTCAGCTATGTTGTTTTGCCGCAGTCATTGCGCTTGGCTATTCCGCCAATGGCTAGCCAGTATATGAATTTGACGAAGAACTCTTCTTTGGCCGTGATCATTGGTTATCCAGATATTGTCAGTGTTGGGAACACGTCCATTGTGATCATGGGGCAGGCTTTGGAAGCCATTCTCATCATCATGAGTGTGTACCTGCTTCTCAATTTGATCATTGCCGTGGTGATGAATCGTTTGAACGCCCGCGTTGTGGCGGCACCGAAATAAGGAGTCGCCAAAATGAAAAAGAGCAATGCAATGATTTCTCAGTTGCGAAAGGATTATTTCTCGACGCCCGTTTCGTCGTTGATTTCGCTGGTTATCATCGGCGTGATTTTGTTTGTGAGTCTCAATATTTTCAATTGGGGTGTTGTTGAGTCCGTGGTTGTTCCCGATTTAGGGATGTGCCGAGCTGCTGATGGTGCCTGCTGGGGGTTTGTAAGCGAAAAATGGCGTCTGATTTTGTTTGGTCGCTACCCCTATGACGAGCATTGGCGTGCTGGCTTCGGAACGTTTGCCGTCGTTGCAATGTTGGTGATTTCGGCAATTCCGTACTTTTGGACCAAGACGGGTGCGAAGTTTTTGATGGGTGGTTGGGCGCTAACTATGGTGGCGTTTTTCGTGCTCATGTACGGCGGAGTGTTCGGTTTGACGCCAGTGGATACGGATGCTTGGGGTGGTTTGCCTTTAACGGTTATTTTGACATTGATTGGCATGACGGCTTCTGTGCCGATTGGTATTTTGCTTGCGCTCGGTCGTCGTACGGAAATGTCGGCTCTGCGTGTATTGAGCACGGGTTATATCGAATTGGTTCGAGGTGTCCCGTTGATTACGGTGCTCTTTGTGGCAACGTATATTTTCCCGTTGGTGTTGCCGAGCGGTTGGAATATCGATGCATTCTGGCGCATTGTGATTGGTATTGTCCTTTTCCAAGCTGCCTACATGGCCGAAACGGTTCGCGGTGGTTTGCAAACAATTCCGAAGGGCCAATATGGTGCGGCTTATTCCTTGGGAATGAAGACGTGGCAAGTGTACGTTTATGTTATTTTGCCTCAGGCTTTGGTTGCCGTGATTCCGGCGTTCGTCAATAGTTTGTTGTCGACGTTTATGGATACTTCTTTGGTGACTGTGGTGTCGATGTATGACTTGACGGGATCTTTGCGTTTGGCTTTAGGTGATCCCCAATGGCGTCAATTCTTTATCGAAGGGTACGTTTTTATTGCTGCCATTTATTTCTTCTCGAGTCTTTTGATGTCCCGTTATAGCTTGTGGCTCGAAAAGCGAATTACGGCCGGTAAGAGCCATTAAAAGGAAATTAAATCATGATGAAGATTCATGAGCATTTGGTTAAAGTGTGTTCTCCGTTGGATCCCCTGAGTAAATCCATGACGCAAGCACAATTGTGGCGTTGGCTCGAGTGGTTTGTTCGCCACCCGCATGATTTTACCGAGGCTATGGAGGCATCTCATGTGGAAGAGAGTTTGGATGAGCAGGGCCGCTCGGTGTTGAAACGAGAACTCGACTTTGGTTCTATGAAGGTCAACGATAAGGTCATCATTGAAGTGGGGCGTTGTATTCGTACCGAAGTTGCTGCCAATGAGCATTGGGCTGCCGGTGCTTTTACGATTACGGTGGTTCAACCCAAGGAAAACGGCTCGGTCTTTTTGAAATTTACCTATGAAGAAGATCGTGACGAGCCTATGGGAGATGACATGATTTCGAATTTGCGTCGCAAGGCTTACGAACAAAAAGACCGTGATATGGTCGATTTAATTGTTCAGAAGGTTTTGGAAGAAGACGCTTCAGTTAATTAACATATTGATTTGTAAAGGTTTGGTGCTCGATGCTTATCACATCGAGCACTATTTTTCTGTGTGGAAGTGAAAAAATGAGCGAATTGACCCAGCAAGCACAACAACGCATCGTTTTGGCTATCGGAGATGAGATCCATGCCCAGGCCAAACAAGTCCAAGCAGCAATTGGCTTATTGGACGAGGGGGCGACGGTACCTTTTATTGCCCGCTATCGCAAAGAAGTGACGGGTGGGTTGGATGACACTCAGTTGCGTTTATTACAAGAGCGTTTGATCTATTTGCGTGAAATGGAAGAACGTCGTTCTGTGGTTATCGAGAGCATTGATTCGCAAGGTAAGCTTACGCCGGAGTTGTTATTGGCCTTAAATGAGGCTCAAACGAAACAACGAATTGAAGATCTTTATTTGCCTTATAAGCCCAAGCGTCGAACCCGTGCGCAAATTGCCAAAGAGGCTGGTCTTGAGCCTTTGGCAGATGTCTTATTGGCCGATCCGACATTGGATCCTCAATCGATCGCAGCTCAATACCTCGATGCAGAAAAGGGCATTGTGACTGAACGTGATGCATTGAATGGTGCTCGCGATATTTTGTCCGAGCGTTTCAGTGAGGATGCTCAACTTTTAGAAACGTTACGCGCCTTTGTGGGCAAGCGAGGTTTGCTTGTCTCTCAAGTTGTCGAGGGACAAGAAAGCAATGGCGTGAAGTTCAAAGATTATTTCGATTATGAAGAGGCTTTGTCGGCGGTTCCGTCTCACCGAGCATTAGCTCTGTTTCGTGGGCGTCAGGAAGGGGTTTTGTCGATCAACGTTTCGCTCGGCGAGGAGGCGGAAGCACTGACGCCGCATCCTTGTCAGAAAATCGTTGCCGATCATGTCGGTATCAAAGACATGGGACGTGCAGCCGATCGCTGGTTGATGGATGTTTGCCGCTGGACTTGGCGTGTAAAAATCTGTTTGAACTTGGAAGGTGAATTGTTCCAAATGCTCCGCGATCGTGCTGAAGAAGAGGCAATTCGCGTTTTTGGTATTAATTTGAAGGACCTTCTGTTGGCGGCTCCCGCAGGTCCGAAAGGGGTTATTGGGTTGGATCCGGGGTTGCGCACCGGTGTGAAAGTGGCGGTTATTTCGGCAACCGGTAGTGTTTTAGAAACTGGTGTGATTTATCCGCATGAGCCGCGTTGCGATTGGGATCGATCTGTTGAGATTTTGGCGGCTTTGGCTAAGCGCCATGGCTCGCAATTGATCAGTATCGGTAACGGGACGGCAAGTCGTGAGACTGATAAGTTGGCGGCGGATTTGTTGCAACGTTATCCTCATTTGAATTTGACTAAGGTTGTGGTCAGTGAGGCTGGGGCCAGTGTTTATTCTGCTAGCGAGTTGGCCGCCAAGGAATTCCCTGACATGGATGTGAGCTATCGAGGTGCTGTCTCGATTGCTCGTCGTCTGCAAGATCCGTTGGCTGAGTTGGTCAAAATTGACCCCAAGTCGATTGGTGTCGGTCAGTATCAGCACGACGTTAATCAGATTCAATTGGCCCATAAGTTGGAAGCGGTGGTTGAGGACTGTGTCAATGCAGTCGGCGTGGATTTGAATACGGCTAGCGCACCGCTTTTGGCTCGTGTTTCAGGCTTGACGAAAACGGTTGCGCAATCGATTGTGAATTACCGCGATCTTAAGGGCGCATTCAAAAATCGTAAAGCATTGTTAGAGGTGCCTCGTTTGGGCGCGAAGACATTTGAACAGGCGGCCGGATTCTTGCGAATTCCCAATGGTGAAAATCCGCTTGATGCCTCGGCTGTGCATCCAGAAGCTTATCCGGTTGTGGAACGTATCGTTGCAAAGACAGGTTTGACCGTCAAACAATTGATGGGCAATCATGACGTGCTCTCACGATTGCTTCCTCGTGATTTTGTTGATGAGAAATTCGGTGTTCCGACGGTTCGTGACATTTTGAGTGAATTGGAAAAGCCGGGTCGTGATCCTCGTCCTGAATTTAAAACGGCGAACTTCCGTGAAGGGGTCGAACGTATTGAAGACTTGCGTATCGATATGGAACTTGAGGGTGTGGTGACCAATGTGGCTGCTTTTGGGGCGTTCGTTGATATCGGTGTGCATCAGGATGGCCTTGTTCACGTATCGGCTTTATCGGATCAATTTGTGAAGGATCCTCGCGATGTGGTTAAGGTCGGTCAGATTGTCAAGGTCCGAGTGTTGGAAGTGGATGTGGCTCGTCAACGAATCTCGCTTTCGATGAAGCAAGGTAAAGCCCAAAAGACGATGGTTCAACCTCGCTCTCAAAAGAAAGATGCCCCGAGTTCGTTGGGGGCGATGGCACAGGCTTTTGCAAAGTTACGTCGTTAAGTTCGTTCTAATCTTTGTGTCTTATCATTCATTAGGATTTAAAGAAGGAATGGACTTGTTTTCCTTCTTAAAATGAGAAGACTTTGCCATTTTCTAATGGTTAGTAGGGGTGTACCTTTTGAAGGTCCGCTCCTACAATGAAACTGTTATTAATCTTTGTATTAAGGAGACTCCCATGGCCGATAATCCCGTAAATGCAAAGCCGGTTGAATTGCCGCCGGTTTTGGCTCATGTCCAAGCTGCTGTTGATACGTTGATGGCTCAAGAAGTCGTTGCTGGTGCTCTCGAAGCAATCAAGCGCGATGACGAAAAGACGTTGGCAGACCAAATTGCTTTGACGGAAGTGGAAGCTCCTCCGTTCCATGAAGAAGAACGTGCAAAGGAATTTGCTCGTCGCTTGGAAGAGTTCGGTTTGACGGCAACGATCGATCCGGAAGGTAACGTGTTGGCTCGCCGTAGCGGTACGGGTAATGGTCCGACGTTGGTGTTGGCCGCTCACTTGGACTCCGTATTCCCGGCTGGTACCGATGTGAAGGTCCGTAAGGAAGGTAATCGTTATTTTGCACCGGGTATCTCTGACGATACGCGTGGTTTGGCAGCTCTTCTCCAAGTGCTTCGTACGCTCGAAGAAAAGCAAATCCAAACGGTCGGTGACATTTTGTTCGTCGGTAGCGTCGGTGAAGAAGGTAACGGTGACTTGCGTGGTTCCAAGTACTTGTTCAACAAGAGCGGTATCGCCATTGACGGTTTTATTTCCGTGGACGGCGTGAACGTGAACCGTGTCTTGCGTGGTGCAACGGGCTCTAAGCGTTATCGTGTTCACATGGACGGCCCTGGCGGTCACTCCTGGAATGCTTTCGGTTTGCCGAGCGCTATCCATGCAATGGGTCGTGCAATCGCCAAGGTTGGTGACGTTCAAACGAAGACGGAACCGAAGACGACCTTTACGTGCGGTACGATCAAGGGCGGTACGACGGTGAATTCCATCGCTGGTCATTGCGAAATGGAATTGGATATGCGTAGCGCCGGCGCTAACGAGTTGGATGAATTGGAAGCCGTGATGCTCCCGTTGTTCGCTGAAGCCGTGAAGGAAGAAAACGAACGTTGGGGTTACACGGAAGAAAATGGCATCAAGTTGACCTTGGAACCGATCGGTCATCGCCCGGGCGGTATGCAAGACGATTCTGTGAGCGTTCTCCAAGCTGCTCGTGGTGCAATGGGTGCTTTGGATATTCCGCTTTACGGTTATGCCTTTGCTTCGACGGACCACAATGTGGCTGTTAACAAGGGCGTTCCGGCAACGACGCTCGGTGGTGGCGGTAAGGAAGGTTTCAACCATAACGTCAAGGAATGGTATGAACCGGTTGACGCTTGGCAAGGTCCGCAATTGACCTTCTTGACCAGCTTGGTTTTGGTCGGTGTGGTCGGTGTGACGGAACCGATTCTTGAAAAGCGCGCTTAATCGCTTTGCATTGAAATAACAAAACCGGAGTACGGGTGACCGACTCCGGTTTTTCATTGGGCAAAGATACGGTACAATAGCGTTTTTCTTTTACATACAAGCCTTTAAGAACAAACCGTTTTTTCATTATGGCGACGATTGATCCCCAATTGGCAAAAGACGTCAAGAAACGTCGTACTTTTGCCATTATTGCTCACCCTGACGCCGGTAAAACGACGCTCACGGAAAAGTTATTGTTATTCGGAGGTGCCATTCAGATGGCTGGCGCCGTGAAGGGTCGTAAAGCGGCTCGTCACGCTACGAGTGACTGGATGGAAGTGGAACAACAACGCGGTATCTCGGTAACGAGTTCCGTGATGCAGTTCGAATATGACAATCACGTGATTAACTTGCTCGACACCCCGGGCCACGAAGACTTCTCTGAAGATACGTATCGCGTGTTGACGGCGGTTGACGCGGCCGTGATGGTCATTGACGCAGCAAAGGGTGTGGAAGCTCAAACGATTAAACTTTTGGAAGTTTGTCGTTTGCGTAATACGCCGATTATTACGTTCATCAATAAGCTTGACCGAGAAGTGCGTGATCCGATCGATTTGATCAGTGAAATCGAAGAGATCCTCAAGCTCGAGTGCGTGCCTATTACCTGGCCGATTGGTATGGGTAAGACTTTCCGTGGTGTTTTCTCGTTGGAAAAGGACCAATTGGTTCGTTTTACGCCCGGTGAAGCTCGTGTAAGCGATGATGCCGAATTAATTCAAGGTTTGGACAATCCTCGTTTGGATGAACTTTTCCCGTTGGAAATGGGCTTCGTGCGTGAAAGCATCGAGTTGATGCAAGGCGTTTCCAATCCGTTCGATATCGAGAAGTTTTTGGCCGGTGAACAAAGCCCGGTGTTCTTCGGTTCCGGTGTGAATAACTTCGGTGTGAAGGACGTGCTCGAGGCTTTGGTAAAGTGGGCTCCGGATCCTTTGCCTCGTGATGGCGGTGCTCGACAAGTTGAACCGACGGAAAAGCCTTTTACGGGTTTTGTGTTTAAGATCCAAGCCAATATGGATCCGAAGCATCGCGACCGTATCGCATTTTTCCGAGTTTGCTCCGGTCGTTACACTCAGGGTATGAAGGTTCGTCATTTGCGTGAAAATCGCGATATGAAGATTCCGAATGCATTGACCTTTATGGCTAACGATCGTGTGTCGATGACCGATGCCGTAGCCGGTGACATCATCGGTATTTATAACCACGGTCAATTACATATCGGTGATACGTTGACCGAAGGTGAAAACTTGGGCTTTACGGGTATCCCGTACTTTGCACCGGAATTGTTCCGTGCTGCTCGAGCTAAGGACCCGTTTAAAGCCAAGCAATTGCAAAAGGGTCTGAAGGAGCTCGGTGAAGAAGGGGCTATTCAAGTCTTTGAAGGTGAGTTTGGTAACCTTCTTTTGGGTGCGGTCGGCTTCTTGCAATTTGAAATCGTGGCTCAACGTTTGGCAACGGAATACAAGGTCGATGCCGTTTATGAGAATACGGATGTTTCCACGGCTCGTTGGCTCTCGTTCCCGAACGAAGATGTGAAGAAACGCTTCACGGATGAGCAAGCAACTCGTTTGGCTCACGATGCCGATGGTAATTTGGTGTACTTGGCCACGTCGATCTACAACTTGCAGACGACGCAAAAGCACTGGCCCGACGTTGAATTCCATACGACGCGAGAAAAGAATCAAACTTTTGGTCAATAATTCCAAAAGCTGAGATGACTGCTTATGGCTAGTCATCTCGAAAGCGGCTGACAGATGTCGGCCGCTTTTACTTTTTCTTCTTCTTCAAAATTCATTCAGATTAATACTATTGTCTATCGACGGTTACGTCATAGTATGAGACAATATTTTGTTGTCTATCCTCTCGTACGAAAACCTTTTTTCGGTGAGAGGCTTGGTGTTTTTCTATTTTTTAGTCCGCATCAACTTTTCGAGTCTAAAGCGATATTACATAATGATGGAAAATAAATTTGTCCGTGCGGCAATTCCGGCGTTGTTCATTCATATGTGTATCGGCAGTGTTTACTGCTGGTCGCTTTTGAAAGGACAAATTGCAGCTGACATGGGAGTCGGTGTACCTCAGATCGAAATGGCATTTTCTTTGGCTATTTTCTTTTTGGGTATGTCGGCAGCTTTTGGTGGTCGGTTGGTTGAGAAAAATGTCAATTTGACGTCGTTTTTGTCGATGGTGTGCTTTGTTTCCGGTTTGTGTTTAGCCAGCTACGCCGTCACGATTCAATCGCTTCCGTTGTTATTCGCTTCTTATGGGGCTTTGATGGGTGTGGGGTTAGGAATCGGCTATCTCTCGCCGGTTAAGACGCTCATGCTCTGGTTTAAAGACAGTCCGGGTTTGGCTACAGGTATCGCCATTTCCGGTTTTGGTCTTTCTAAGGTAATTTTTTCGCCGATCATTGAAGGTTTGTTGAGCGTCTACAATTCCAGCACGACGCTTTTGTTAATGGCGGCGATTAGCGTGTTGCCGATGACGTTGGCAGCCATTTTGATTCGTAAGCCCAAGCATTGGATTGAGGCTACGCATAAGTTTTGCATCAAGGAAGCCTTCCGTATTATTTTCAATCCAGACTACATCAAGATTTGGTTGATGTTCTTCATCAACATTACTTGTGGTTTGGCGTTGATTGCATTTGAAAAGCCGATCGGTCTTTATGTCGGATTCTCTTCGATTGCTTTGTTGTCGTCTTTGACGGCTGTATTCAATACTGCAGGTCGATTCTGCTACGCTACGTGCTCAGACTTCTTGACTCGAAAGGCTTTTATTTACGGCATCATTTTCTTGACGAGCTTGGCTTGTTGTTTTGCTTCTTATACTTTGATGATGCCGTTGGTCATCATTGTCGCTTTGATGGTTGTTAATGCAGGGTACGGCGGTGGTTTCAGTACCCTTCCGATTATCTTGAAAGAAACATTCGGGATGGAAAAGATTTCCATGATCCACGGCTTTGCATTGTCCGCTTGGGCATGGGCAGGTCTGAGTGGTAACCAATTGAGCTCTTATTTGATCAACATTAAGGGTTATGGTTACGATGTGCTCTTTGCCGTTTTAGGGGTTTTGTACGCGATTTCTTTTGTGATCTCTTTGAGCTTAATGCACAGTCATCATAAGATGCGCGCCAAGCAAACGGTTCATGAATTAAAAATACGTTAATCTGGTTCTATTTAAAAGGAAAGCTCCCGAATTTGGGAGCTTTTTCTTCAAGTTTTAGATTTTCTCAACGCGTTTGAGCCAGTGCACCGAGCTACCTAAAACATTAAGGCCGACAGTTCGCCCGGACTTCTCAATGCAATTTTGTAAATAATGATTGGAGTCACTGGGCTCTTGTTCGATAAACGGTTTGTTGGCATAAAGTTGATAGTTCTTTCGAACGACTCGTGGCGTGATGTTAGGCATCACGACATTGCAACCGTGTCGAATGCCTTGTTCACGCCCATCTTCTTCAAGGGCGTGTAGGGCCGTAGCGGCCGCCATGTTGACATCTGGAATGACCAATCGTGTCACGGCAATCATATTCAAAGACAAGCGCATAAGCGCCTTCTTTTCCATCATGCCCTCTCCCAGCATGTCGGCGCCGGCACTCGTAATGTAAGGACCCATGCCAATCATGTCTAAATCCAGTTTTTGGAACGTTCGAATGTCTTTACAAAGATCCTCGAGTGTTTGGCCGGGTAAGCCAATCATGACGCCAGAACCGACTTGATAGCCTGCCTTACGAAGGTTGGCAAGGGCAGCATAGCGACGTTCCAATCCTTTTTCGTGTTTGCCAGGGGCACAGTGTAGGTGGTCGAACAAGTCGGGGTTAGAGGTTTCAAAACGTAATAGGTATCGAAGCCCGATAGGGTTGCCTGCCGCTTTAGCCCAAGCTTCGTAAACCTCAAACGTTTGCTCGCCTAAAGAGAGCGTAATACCGAGGCCGTTAGGTAAAGTATCACTTACGGTTCTTTCATGAATCGTTTCTAATACGTCAATCACGAAATTAACGAATTTTGAATCGCGACGTTCTCCGGCTTGTAAGCAAATCGAGCCATAGCCGTTTTCGGCTGCCCAAACGGCAGCTTGAACGATTTGGTCTTTTTCCAATTCATAGCGCGGAACATTGTGGTTCGATTTACGAATCCCACAGTAACGACAATCCAATGTGCAAATGTTGGAAAACTCAATCAAACCACGATAATAGACTTGATTTCCAAGGTGCTCCGTTGCTCGATCAAATGCGGCTTTACGTAAGGTTTCCACGTCATCCGACTCGGTAATCGATAATAGGCGAATGATGTCCTCATCGGAAAATTCCCTTTGATTGACGATCTCTTTGATGCTTTTCATCGGCAAGCCTCCTCAAAGGCCTTTTGAGCCTCAGGATGGCACGCCAGAGCGCGTCCTAAGACGCCTTGAAGGTAAGAGATTGCCACGCCGTAATTGGTCATGGCGACGCCTTGTGCTTGCGCAACACGCAAGCGTGCCAGCATATGTCGGCGAGTCACAATACAGCCTCCACAATTGATGATCACTTTGTAAGGAGTGAGATCTTCAGGGAAGTCTTTGCCGACTGCCATGTCAATTTCCAATTCGCCGAATTTCTTTTTAAGCCAATTAGGAATTTTTACTCGACCGATGTCATCCTGAAGCGGATGGTGTGAACAGGTTTCAGCCATCAAAACCTTATCACCAGGTTTGAGTTTGGTAAGCGCTCCCGCCCCTCGAGCCATAGCAACCAAATCACTCTTGGAATATGCCATTTGAATCGAGAATGTCGTAACAGGAATCGGTTCGGGGACTTCTTTTACGACGCGTTGGACTACTTGGCTGTCAGTGACGACCAAGCGGGGAGGTGTTTTTAATTCGGCCAAGGTTTCTGCGATTCGATCTTCCTTGATTACGATGCATTTTGCGCCTCCATCAAGTAATTCACGGATAGCCTGTACTTGAGGCAAGATCAGACGCCCCTTCGGAGCCCCAGTGTCAATCGGGGTGATTAAAAGGACCGTATCACCGGGTTTGACCAAGTTGCCCATTAACGGACGATCCGGTTCGGTTTGCTCAAGAACCGTTTCAATCAGGGCATCCTTGACACTGTCGATGCCGATTCGATTTTGAGCGCTGGCAAAGACCACGCGGCATCCTTGGCTACGAAGTTTCGATGCGAGCGTTTCGTTCGGTTGGTGCAAATCGATTTTATTGAAGACGACAACGGTAGGAGTGCCGTTGGCTTTGGTGCGTTTGAGAATGGTTTCCTCATGTTCGCTCCACGTGCCCGTTTCACAAACAATGATGGCAACGTCCATCCAATCAAGGACGGCAAGGCTTTTTTGCACACGAGCAAAGCCGAGCTCTCCCACGTCATCAATGCCGGCCGTATCCATGAATACCACGGGGCCAATCGGCGAGAGTTCAAAGGCTTTTTCAACAGGGTCGGTCGTTGTGCCGGCCACGTTGCTGACGATCGAAATGTTTTGATTCGCGATCGCGTTGATGAGGGAGGATTTGCCTGCGTTGCGTTTGCCGAAAAGGCCGAAGTGCAAACGAAGGCCTTTGGGGGTTTCCATGCGACTGGTTGCCATAGTTTTTATCACGCAAAAAAGAAAGGGGATGCGCTATATCATAGCGTATCCCCTTGGTCTAGACATCAGTCCAGCATGTACTTTCGTATCGAAAAATTACTTTTCGAAGTTCGTGCGGATAACGTCCTTTTCGAGCCACTTCGGAGAGTGGTGTTCAGCAGCTTCGTAAGAGATCGTGCCTTCGCCCAAGCCCCAGATGCCCTTGAAGTGTTCCCAAGACAAGAGTGCGAGCGGGATGTGAGCACCAACGACCATCAACGAAACGATGATGGAACCCCAAACGTGGAACATGTACATGTACCAGAAGGCGTCCTTCGGAATAGCCGGAGCAAAGTAGAAGAGCAACCAGCCCGTGACAGCCAAAGCGTACATCATGAACATGAAGATGAGGTAGCTCATCTTTTGGCCAGCATTGTAGCGACCTTGCGGCGGCACTTCTTCCGGACCGAACGGGATACCGAAGAAGCGACGCGGATAGCCGCCGAAGTTACGGAACCACTTGATGGTGTCCATATCCCACGTGAGCAATGCATTCATCATTGCTGCGTAGCGGTGCGGAGCGAACACGATGAAACCCAAAAGGTTAAACGTGTAAACAACGCCGATGCCAATGTGCCAAACCATGAGGCTGTTGGCCATTTCATCGGAGAGTTGGCAGAAGTAAACCAAAGCACCCGTGAACAACAAAGCAAACCACGTGATCGCGTTGACGGCGTGGAACACCTTGTCGGCGGTGTGGAAACGCATAATACGTTCAGCCATATTAGTGACCTCCTAAAGCCAATTGCGTACGCGGATAGTAGTGCGTATGGAGCAATTCATAGGACACGCCGGCAACAGGTTCTGCCTTCATGTCGACGTAGAAACGTTGCACGGACGGATTGAGGTGAGATGCAGCCAAACCGTTAGCTTGGCAGATCTTGTCGTCCTTGTACAAACCAGCTTGACGAGCCTTGATGATGTCGTTGCGACGTTGGAGGAGGTCAAGCACGGCATAACCCGTAGCACCAGCAGCCAAAGCCGTGACGCCGACGACCTTCAAGAAGCCGCGACGGCCCAACATGGCCATGGTTTGACGTTCGGTATATTCATACTTACGCATTTAAGATCTCCATCCAATTAGAGTTGCACCGGAATCGGCAACGTCGGGTTGAGCCATGCGGCGCCGTCCGTACGGACCGGTTGACCACCGCCGTTAACGCAACCACCCGGGCAGTTCATCACTTCGATGAAGTGATAACGGTTCTTGTCTTCCTTGATGCGACGCAACACGGTTTCAAGACCTTGCAAAGCACCGTTGACAACGCAAACGCGAACTTCGAAGACCTTACCGCCCAATTCCTTGATGGGCACCGGGATCGTAGCTTCAACAACAGCGTCTTGGTAACCACGAACAACCTTGACATCCGGATCCTTCAATTCTTCGCCAGACAAGACGAAGTAGGCCGTACGCAAAGCAGCTTCCATCACACCGCCGGAGGCACCGAAAATCGTACCTGCGCCCGTGTAGATTTCCATCGTGGAACGTTCGCGCGTCTTCGGCATGTCGAGCGGATTGATACCCTTGCGACGGAAGATTTCAGCGATGTCACGAGACGTGATCACAGCGTCGATGTCTTGGAAAGACGGCGTATCGGCAGGGATACGACCCGTTTCAACCAAGTGCTTCCATGCATTGTTGAATTCCGGACGAGCAGCTTCGAAAATCTTAGCCGTACACGGCATCACGCCAACGACGAAGATATCGCGCGGATCCTTCTTCCAAACAAATTCAGCAGCCCACGTCTTAGCGATGGAACCGCCCATTTGCATCGGGCTCTTAGCCGTAGACAAGTGCGGGATCAAGTCAGCGTGATACGTTTCAACGTTCTTGACCCATGCCGGGCAGCAGCTCGTGAAGTGCGGGAACGGGTGGTGGGAAGCCTTTTCGAATTCCGGACCACGCTTGCCGAGAACCCAGTATTGGATCTTCTTGATGAATTCAATACCTTCTTCGATAATCGTTTGGTCAGCCGTTTGGTTAATGTCATACGTGACAAAACCGGCCTTTTCCATAGCGTTCACGATTTGTTCCGTAGCCAACGTACCGGGCTTGGCGCCGAATTCTTCAGCGATAGCTACGCGGACTGCCGGAGCCGGGTGAGCGACAACGAGCGTCTTCGGGTCATCCAACTTTTGCATGACTTGGTCGATGAAGCTCATTTGTTCGATTGCATTGAAGGGGCAAGCAACCAAGCATTGACCGCAAGCGACGCAAGCGTCTTCACGGATGGAGTGGACCACGCCCAAACCACCGGAAATGGCACCTACCGGGCAAACCTTACGGCACGTATCGCAACCAACGCATTCGTCCTTGTTGATCTTGATGATGCCACGCAATTCGCCACGGCGAAGATTGCCAACGTATTCGGGTCCGTTTTCACCGCGAGCATTGGCTGCCGGTGCAAACGTATTGACCTTAATCGTTTTGGACATATTTAAATCTCTCCCAAGATTCAATAAATTAAAAATCAGAACTAATCTGAGTTTTTTTGTTAAATCCCTTTGATCATAGGGATTTAAAACAGATCAGGGATTGTACGTACAATACCTGTCAACAGGAAATAAATGCCTCTCAGCACCAAATCCTTGCCAACAATAGAACTATAAGAAAAAAATAAGCCAAATGCGTACGCATTTGGCCTATTGTGAATACCTCTTAAGGGGTAATTACATATCAAGGTCTCCGAGTGGCTTTCGAAGTGCGGCGCGAATGTTGTCCATACCAGAATAGAAAGCTTTCATCATCACAAGACCTAAGAACTTACCGCTGTCGGTCACGATCAAACGATCGGGGTCGTTCGGGTCGTCTTTGATGGCGCCAGCCAAGCGCATCCCCATCATTTCTTTCCAAAGCGCACGATCAAGATTGACTCCATGGACTTCTCGGAAGTATTTGCGAGACAAGCGACCGGCGAATAAACCTAACAACAAGCGATATTGCAAAACAGAATGTTTGTCGAACGTGCGGCGACGCTCGACGCCCATCTTGCCGCTTTGGATGCGTTCATGGTAACGACGCAAACTAAAGGTGTTGACGTAAAGCGAATTACCTAAGAAGCTAAAGGAGCCTGAGCCGACGCCTAAATATTCGTCATGGTCGACGACATATTCATCGATACCTTCATCATTGGTACGACCAAAAGTCCAGGAAGTTAATTGATTGTATTGCTTACCCAACGTATCCAAGATGATGCGATATTGTTTAGCAAGGTCTGAGCTCGGTGCGGCAATCGTATTGCGAACGCTGCATTTGGTTTGGCTCGTGACCATCAACGGATAGGTCGTGATTTGGCGAGGATTCAATTGTGTGAGCAATTCGATATCGCGAGTCAAGACGCCTTCGTCTTGGCCGCGGAAACCAAAGATCATATCGACATTGAATGTCGGGAACAATTCCTTTGCATATTGGATGCGTTCGAAGATCTCTTGACCGCTACCAAACTTTTCGTAACGTTCAGTCATCTTTAAGATGTTGTCATCAAAACTTTGAACACCAATCGACATACGGTCGACAAGGCCCTTCAAGTTCTTAAACGTCGGCGAAATCAATTGAGCCGGGTCCGTTTCGCAAGAAACTTCTTTAATCGTCGGGAAAAGCGTACGAGCATGCTCGATCGTTTTGATGAGCTCGTCTTCCAAAACGGTCGTGGTGCCGCCGCCGATGTACAAAGAGGTGAATTCATAACCAAGATCCTTGGCCATTTGCATTTCTTGACGCAAATTGATGAAGTATTCGCGAGCTTTGTATTCCTTGAACAAGAAGCGGTGGAAGGTGCAATAAGAGCACAACGTATGACAGAACGGGACATGAGCGTACATCATGTACTCATGACCAGGTTGCGGTTCGGGATGGCGATCTAAAATGACCGAATCAAGGTTGAGATTCTTCTCGATGTAGTAATTCATGATGCGGTCGGTCAAACCGATCATCCAATCGGGAAGCAATTTGTCGTGTTCTGCCATATCTATCAATCTTTTCAAAGAGGAAGCTCCTGTAAAAGGAGCTTCTAGAGGTTTTCTTACAGTACTAATCTTAGCGATGTCCGACGTACATTGCTTGAATCTGAGCGGCAAATTTGTGGTTCAAATTCTTGCGCTTCAATTTTAGCGTCGGAGTGAGCAATTCGTTGTCGATTGTCCACGGATCCAATGTCATCGTGACGTTACGCGGTGTAGCGTATTGCGGGAAGTCTTTAACGGCTGTCTTGATACGCTTAAGGATAAGGTTTTTGACCGCATTGGCTAAAAGACTTTCCGGATCGTTGGGGTCAATTCCCATGGTTTGAGCCAAACGATTCCATTCCTCTTTGTTCAAAACAACGATTGTTGAAATGAACGGACGATTTTCGCCGATGACATAGGCCTGATCGAAGAGCGGATCGATTTCAATAGCCATTTCCAGGTCTGCAGGGGGTACTTTCTCGCCCGTACTGGTGACAATGATTTCTTTGATTCGGCCAACGATGCGTAAAAAGTCGTTGTCTTCAAATAAACCGACGTCTCCGGTTTTGAGCCAACCGTCTTCAGTAAACGCTGCCTTAGTGTCTTCGGGACGTTTCCAATAACCCTTCATGATCGAGTCGGATTTGACCTGAATTTCCCCCGTTTCTTCATCCAGACGAACTTGCGTGTTAGGTAACGGTTTGCCGACCGTGTGCGGTCGGTTATAACTCAAAGAGTTGCCGCCAATGATCGGACTTGATTCCGTCATGCCGTAACCTTGAATAATTGGGAGACCTAAGCCGCAAAACGTTTTCGCAACTTTGGTGTTCAAGGCGGCACCACCACTGATGGCAATGTTCAAGCGACCGCCGAACTGTTTTAAAAGGGTGTTCGATACCGTTGCTTTCAAAATGGGCCAAACGATCGGATCTAAGAATTCGAAACAACTTTTCTCGAGTTTTAAATTGTTTTTCTTACAGAAATTACGCCAACCGACATCCACGGCCCAATTGAACAAGAAGCGGGAAATGGCGGGTCCTTTGGCCAATTTTTCTTGTACTTTGGCGTAGATGCGTTCATAGATTCGTGGCACCGAGATGATGACGTTCGGGCGAACGATTCGGAAGTCTTCCGAAAGTTGTGGGATTGAGCGATTAAAAACGATTGTGCATCCCATGCCCAAAGCCAAGTAATAACCGGCCATGCGTTCGAATGTGTGTGAAAGCGGTAAAAATGACAAGAAGATGTCACCGGGTTGCGGCACGACCGTGCGGAGCGTATTGACGACATTACTGACCACATTTTTATGTGTCAGCATTACGCCTTTGGGGCGACCGGTTGTCCCAGAGGTGTAAACGATGGCTGCAAGATCATCTTCATCAACCGAAGTCTCCATGTTCTGAATATCACGGCCGTTAGCCAACCAATGTTCAAGGTCCCAACGACGAACATTGTCTTGGAGGCTCTCCGGTGTGAGTTCTTCAGTAAAAATGACATCGGTTAGGCTAGGCATGACCGTGCCGGTTAAAAAGATGGCATCCCAACGGTTTTGTTGGTTCGTGACTAAAACACTGGCTTCACTATCGGCAATGATGAACGCGCTGGAATTAGGGGTATCAATGGCGTGCAAAGGGACCGTAACCAATCCGTTAGCTAGCGCGGCTTGGTCGCAACAGATGGCCTCTACCCCGTTAGGTAACAAAACGGCAATGCGAGCGCCTTTGGGAAGGTCCATTTTGGCAAAAGCACAACGCCAAGCATAAATACGCTCGGATAAATCACGGTAGGAGATACGTTCCCACGAATTCGTGCGACGATCAAATTGGCGCAAGGCTTCGGAGTGCGGAGCCACTTTGACGCGATTAGGGATGTATTGGTCCAACGTCTTTAATTGAGCGAGGGCCTCGAAGCGATGTTGTGCCGTGTCTGCCACTTTGTTCCTCTTCAGACTAAAAAAGATGCAACGGAGTCATTGTAAGCTGAAAATGACCCCGTCGGATGTTGTCAAAAATCGTCAAATTTTTTTCAAATGTAACAGGCTAGGCTTGTGCTTGTGCAAGCTCTTTTTTCTGTTCCAAAAATTCCCAACGAGCGTATTTTTCTTCCAATTCGCTCTCAATGGACTGGACTCGATCGCCGTCGGCCTTGATGGCTTCAGGCGTTTGCGTGCTGTAGTAGTCCACGTCACTCATTTTTGCGACCAAGTCATCACGCTCTTGCTCCAAGTTCATAAGCAACTCGGGCAATTCCTCCAACTCTTTGTTTTCCTTGTAAGACAATTTGATTTTGTCTTGACGAGGCTTTTTCTGGACGATTTTAGGCTCGGCGAATTCTTCTTTCTTTTCTTTCGCAATCGGTTCGGGGCGATAGCGTAACCAATCGGAGTATCCGCCAACGTATTCCCGCCAGACCCCATCGCCTTCGGGGGCTAAGACTTCTGTAACCACATTGTCAAGGAAACGACGATCGTGGCTGACAAGAATCAGCGTGCCAGGGTAGGTTTGAAGCGTTTGTTCGAGCAATTCCAAAGAGTCGATGTCGAGATCGTTCGTCGGTTCGTCCAAGACTAAAAGGTTTGCCGGTAGCGCAAACAAACGAGCCAATAACAAACGATTTCGTTCACCACCCGAGAGATTGGACACCGGGACATTGGCACGTCGAGGCGGAAATAAAAAGTCAGCCAAATATGACATCACATGTTTTTTGACACCACCGACTTCGATCCATTCACTGCCCGGAGAAATCGTTTCTGCCACGGTCTTAGCAGGATCCAGTTGAGCTCGTAATTGGTCGAAATACGCAATCTGTAAATTCGTCCCTAACTTGATTGAGCCGCTATCAGGTTCGTTTTTGCCCAAGATGAG
>JAFNZB010000078.1 GCA_017383055.1 Burkholderiaceae bacterium
ACGCAAACCAATTTTCTTAAAAAGAGAGGATGATACGGGTGTCGGCAAAAGAAACTCTTCCCTTGAGTGTTTTTTGCTATTTGTATTTCTTTTTTGAGTACCTGGACCGTATTCAAAAAAGGATTAGGACTTAACTTCTTTTTAAAGGTTTAAATAGATATGCCTCAAATGTATCTTACCGACCAGGACAAGTACTCCAACACCCCGACGGGCGAAGAAGTCATCGCTGGTGTGGAATTGGCTAACGCCAAGCGTAAGAGCAAGTGGTACGCTTACTGTGACGTCGCTCAATCCGTCACGGGTTTGTTGTTGGGCTTGTTCTTGTTCTGCCACATGGCTTTCACGAGCTCCATCCAATTGGGTAAGGACGTTTTCTGGAACTTGGTCGCTTTCACGGGCGGTTATCCGGTTGACGGCGAAGAACACGCTTGGTTGCACGTTGTGTTCGTTGGCTTCATCACGCTCCTCGTGATCGTTCACGCTTTGATGGCTTTGCGTCGCTTCCCGACGAGCTATCGCATGTTCCACAACATGAAGAGCCAATATCAATTCATCGCTCACCGCGATACGACGCTCTGGATCATCCAATTCGTTACGGCTATCGTCTTGACGTTCATGGTCTTCCCGCACGTCACGCCGATGTTGCTCGACCCGCACGCTATCGGTCCGAACCTCTCTTCTGTGCACACGTACCACAACGGTATGCTCTGGACGTTCATCTTCTTGGTGGCAACGGAATTGCACGGCATGATCGGTTTGTATCGCTTGGCTGTTAAGTGGGACGTTATGGCTGGTAACCGCGCTGCTTTGCGTAAGGTTATGTACTTCCTCATCGTGGCTATGATCGCTTGCGGTTCCCTCACGGCTTGGACGTACTACAGCAACGGTAAGGCTCTCGTCGAATCCGGCGAACCGATCGTTAAGTACGAACCGGTTAACAACTGGTGGAAGTAATCTTCCGTTAAGAGAATCTCTCTCTTAAGCTAAAAAAGGCACGGCTCAAAAGTCGTGCCTTTTTGTTTGCGCAACATCAAGAAACGCCATCCTCCCGTTGCCCATCTTTAGCTCACCGTGTTATGCTCATTTGAGCAAAACAAAGTGAGCATCATGGCCCGACCTAAAAACACTCGAATCCTTCGCTCTCGTGCGAGAACGCGTTTTTTCAAACCGTGCGCACAAACAGACGAAGCGATCCCCACTCAAATATTGGCACTCGAAGAATATGAAGCTCTTCGATTGGCCGATTATGAAGGCTTATCACAACAAGCCGCCGCTGAATCCATGGGGATCTCGCGTCACACATTCGGTCGCATCTTGGCCAACGCACGCCACAAAATGGTCAAAGCCCTCGTTTTTGGCGAAGGCATTGAGATCTTCGGTGGTACCTATGCTCATTGCGCCCCATCTACCGATTTAATTAAGGACAAACCTACCATGCGTATCGCCATTTCCAGTGAAGGTCCGATGTTGGACGATATGGTCGATCCCCGTTTCGGTCGTGCTGCCGGTTTCGTGATTTATGACACTGAAACCCAAACGACCGAATACCTCGATAACGGTGCCGCACAAATGGCCGCACAAGCCGCAGGCCTCATGGCAACGGAATTGGTCGCCGGCGCAAAAGCCACGGTCGTATTGAGCGGTTACGTCGGCCCGAAAGCGCTCCAAGCCCTTCAGACCGCCGGTATCCATGTCGCGCAAGACCTCGATAATCAAACTGTCAAAGAAGCCATCGATGCATTTTTGAGCGGACAAGCCGACGTATTGGTCACGGAATAACATCATGCGAATCCTCTTTGCCAGCGGCAAAGGCGGTGCCGGCAAAACCACGGTAACCGCTTCACTAGCAAAAGTTTGGCCTCGAGATGCCATCGTTGTTGACGCGGATGTTGAAGCTCCGAACGTCGCTCTTTTTACCGATACGACGATTGAATTGAAAACACCCGTTGCAATGCGTGTGCCTGAGAAAATCACCGATCGTTGCGACTTTTGCGGTGAGTGCATCGCCATTTGCCAATTCAAAGCTGTGGTGAAATTAGGCGATCGCATCGTGGCGTTCCCCGATATGTGCCACGGCTGCGGTGGTTGCTTTACCGTCTGCACGCGTAACGCTATCAAAGAAGGTGAGCGAGCCTTGGGCGAAATCGTCCAAGGAAAAGCCTTTGACGGTCAACACGACTTCCTAGCCGGCCGTTCTCGCATTGGCGAATCGATGACGCCGCCTTTGATCCGCGCCTTGAACCAACGTTTAAAAACAATTGTTGACGATCGTGATGTCTTAATCGATGCGCCCCCGGGAGTTAGTTGTCCGGTGATGACCGCCTCGCGTATGGCAGACCTCGTAGTCTTGATCGCCGAACCAACCCCCTTTGGCTTCCATGATTTCCGATTGGCTGTCCAGGCGTTTAAAGAAAGCGACAAGCCCATGGCTGTGATTCTCAACCGTAGCGGTCAAGCCAATACGCAAGCGATCGAATCTGAAATTGCCCATTTTTGTGAAACGGAAAAATTGTGGCTCATTGACGCGATCCCCTTTGCCGAAGAAGCCGCCAAGCACTACGCTCGATCGGGTCTCTTATGTGATTTGAACGAGCAGTGGCACGAACGATTTGTCGAAATCGCTCGTCGCCTGTGTGCCCTTGATGCCAAGGAGGACACCTATGCGTGAGATTGTTGTCATCAGTGGCAAAGGAGGCAGTGGCAAAACGTCCGTGACAGCAGCCTTGGCTGATTTGATTTCACAAGAGGAACCGCTCGTTTTATGTGACTTTGACGTTGATGCGCCGGACTTGCATATCCTTGCTAAGCCCACAAACACGGTGAGCACCGATTTCGTCTCCGGTCACACGGCTATTTTCAAACCCGACGAATGCATTGACTGCGGACAATGTTTGGAATTTTGTGCTTTTGACG
>JAFNZB010000079.1 GCA_017383055.1 Burkholderiaceae bacterium
ATCACGTACACCATGATCTCAGCCCACATCGGAATGTTCCAAAAACCCGGACGAATGGGTAAATCTGTCATGTCTTAAAAATCCTTTTCTGACCTATTTTTGTGTGGATTGTACTCAGTACAAGAGGCTATTCCAAACCTTTTCCAAGCGCTTGACGCTCACGGGCATCGGCGTGCGCAACTTCTGCGCAAAAAGCGACACTCGCAACTCTTCGATCAACCAACGAAATTCCGTCAAACGTTCATCGGCCACGCCTTTGCGAGCGACGATTTCTCGTTCATAAAGCGTCACGAATCGTTGGATATCCTTCATCTTTGTCGCATCACGCACTTGCTCGTCTTGCCACTTTTCCAATCGCATCATAATCGCCTTCAAGTAGCGCGGGTAGTGACGTAATTGTGTGTAGGGAACCGTTTGCAAAAAGCCCTTCGGGAACAAATGCTTCATTTGTTGCTCGATATCAGCCACCACGGCTTTCTCATTCATCGACTTCAAGCGCTTGATGACCAACGTGACTTCAGA
This sequence comes from Burkholderiaceae bacterium, assembly GCA_017383055.1. Classification (GTDB taxonomy): domain Bacteria; phylum Pseudomonadota; class Gammaproteobacteria; order Burkholderiales; family Burkholderiaceae_F; genus Aphodousia. The sequence continues at coordinate 523 of JAFNZB010000079.1, forward strand.
GACGATTTCCGTCAACAATCGGGAGATTTCTTGAGCAATCAAATTCAAACGGGCTCGAGCCGAATCGATGTGTTCTTTAAACGTCGCTTCATCCACGGGCCACGGTTCATACAAGGCCGTTTGCTCAAGCGTGGCGATCACCACCGCTTCACGCATCGCTTCAAAACTGTCGAACGCTTTGGCAAGCACCGGAACACTCCCTGCCTGCATCTGGACGGTCTGCAACGTCTTCAAATTCTTTTCGACGTACTTGACCTGTTCCTTCAATTGCAATCGAACCAAACGCAAAAGGCCCTTGTGATGTTGACGCATCGCTTCATCAGGATCGTCAAACACTTCCAACGAGCAGTGCGTTGTGCGATCGACCAGGGCTGGATGACCGATCAAGGACATGTTCTTGCGTTTGATCTCCATGATTTCGGGCAATTCGCCAAAGGACCAAGAGGTAATTTCTTCACCCAAGTCTTCTGCCACCATTGCGTCTTTGGCCGCCACCGCTTGGAAGGACTTCTGTGCATCTGCCCCCAATTGACTACGAAGCGTAGCCAAGTTGCGACCCATGTCGAGTTGTCGGCCATTCTCATCGATCACTTTAAAGTTCATCGTGAGATGAGCAGGTAACTGTTCAAGCTTAAAGTCACTCACTAGGGGCGTGATGCGATAGGTTTCGGTCAAATCCTCAACGATCGCTTCAAGAAGCGGTAACTTGCCGGCCTCTTTGCCCTTTCGCTCCAAAAACGCTTTGGCGTATTCGGGGATCGGGACGCAATGACGGCGGTAGCGTTGCGGAAGGCTCTTTACCAACAAGTGAACCTTTTCTTTGAGCATGCCGGGCACCAACCATTCGCAAGCCATCGCATCCACCAGGTTCAACGCGTAAAGCGGCACACCCAATGTCACACCGTCTCGGGGACTACCCGGCTCAAAGTGGTACGTGAGCGGCATCTCCACGCCCTTCATCGTCATCGACTTCGGAAAATATTCGGTCGTGATGCCCGCGGCCTCATGCCGCATCAACTCTTCTTTGGAGAGGTACAAAAGCTTGGCATTGGTCTTCTCAGCCACACGACGCCATTGCTC
>JAFNZB010000080.1 GCA_017383055.1 Burkholderiaceae bacterium
AAGTGGCGGGCTGCGGAATTGCTGCTTCGAGATGCCGGTCTGTGTCTGACGTATCAACCGCGTAACGATCAAGATTGGGCGCAAGCTCTATCGAGACTCACGAGGGAGCCCAAACAGACAGTTTGGACTCCAACGGATAAGCGGTGCATCTCGAACACTGTGTATGCAGAGCGACGTCTTGCCGCTAATCCAACAGGAAGCAACAAGAAAAGTTCTGCACAGGTCGCGGTGAATCCTTCGAATTAATTCGTGGGTTGTTCAATCTGTGTTTTTAGTTGCGTTTTTGTTGTGAATTTTGTCGTAGACTATGAAGTAATCACAATCCGAAACAAAGGGGAGAATCTTATGAAAATGTCCCGTTGTGCTTTAGCCGTGGGCCTGGCTTTAGTCAGTTCTGTGGCATTGGCTGTTGTGCCCGAAGTAAGCGATGGAGTGAAGACATCAATCGATCGTATCAACCAAGATCCGGTGATGCAGAAGATGCTCAAAGAGTTGATGTCAGAGGAAAATGCCAAGTTCCGCTTCAACACGCACATGGAAGTTACGCGAATTGCTTCGCCGTCGCGATTTGAAATGCGTCGAGCCGAAGAATTAACGAAGCGTTTAACTCAAGAGTGGGGTTTCGATCCGAAGGATGTGATGACCGAACCTGGTGGTCAGATCAAAGGTGCCGGGATTCAGTTGGTTGACGGTGAACCCGTCTACAACGTTTGTGTTCGTATTCCCGGTTCTTACGCTCAACAAAAGGGCGCTCAAAGCTACAAAGGCCAATTCCCGAAGGTTCTTTTAGAAGGTCATATCGATACGGTCAATCCGGCGGTTCTGCCTCCCAAAGACAAGCCTTATGAGCCAGTGAAATTGCAAAAGGCGACAGAGCCTATCGTGAAGACACCTGCTGAATTGGCTGCTCTCGCGGAAGAATTGCACTTTGATGCGCAGGGTCGCATCATCGAGGATGCCAATTACAAGAAGGCCTACGTTCGTTACGCCAATATCAAGGAAGCTCAAGAAAAGGGTGGTTATCGTCTCTATGTGCCGGGCTTTGCTGATGCGATGGGTAACACGACGGCCGTGATGACCGCTGCAAAGATGCTCAAGAAGTACAACGTCAAACCCGTTTATGACATTTGGGTTTGTGGTACGGCCGGCGAAGAGGGTAAAGGCAATTTGGCCGGTATGAAGCAACTTTATGGCTATAGCCAAGAGACCGGTAAGGGTAACAATGCTTTGAACTTCGTGGCAAATTTTGGTGCTGACTCCTTACGTCCGGGTTCGGGTACTTTGAATTACTTGGGTAGTTATCGATTCGAAATCGAGTACTCAGAACCTGTAGGTTTCAAGCAAGGTGGCAAGGCTAGTCCGAGTGCCATGATGGCCATGACGAGAGCCATCGCCAAGATTGCCGATGTGAAGAGTCCGTGGGACTTGGACAAAAAAGCTGAACGAACCACTTATACGGTCGGAACGAGTCGTTGTGAAGAAGCTGCCCCAGGTTCTCGTTCTCAAAAATGTACTTTGATGGTCGATATGCGCTCGCCGACGCCGGGACCGTTAACAGCGATTCGTTCTCAAATCGAGCCGACATTCAAGGCTGCATTGGATGAAGAAAATGCTAAGTACCGTCTTAAGTCTGGCGATAAGGGTGCGGTTGAGATGAAGCTTGTTTGGTTCGGTGATCGACCGGCTCATATGCGTGCGAGCTTTAATGACATCGCTACGCAAATTTATTGGCAAACGGCTCAGGCTTTAGGTATCGATCAAATCAAGGAACTTCGTACGAATTCTTCGAGTTTGAACGATAACGTGCCGGCAGCAGTTGGTGTACCCACGGTCAATTTCAATGTTCATACGGTCGCAGCTTCCGGAGGCGGTCATGCTTTCTATGAATGGGGTATTCCGGGTAATGCTCAAGACGAAGGTAAGCGTATTTATCGCATGATCTTGATGGGCTTGACGGCAGCCGGTTGTCACATGAGTAACGGTGAAGTGGTGGCGCCGACTGCTGCAACGATCGGTGCTCGTACGACTGAAGAAATGTATTAAGCAAAGGGGATGAAAATGAAAGCTAAGGTATTAGTCGCTCTTTTGGGTTCCCTGGCTGCGAGTGTGGCGATGGCTGATGTTGGTGCCGTGTTGACGGTGGATCTCACGGGGCCGGGTGGTCATAGTAACGGTCATTACGGTCGCACCAACGCCGTTCATGCGGCTGCTCGTGCAATTTTAGAAATTGAAAAGGCGATTCCATCTTCGAAAGAATGTCTCATTTCTAATTTCAGCGGCGGTAATTCGGTTAATTCGATTGCTTCGGACGGTCATTTTACGGTCTCGTTAAAAGCAAAGAATGCCAAAGCATTGGACGCTCTCAAGGCGAAAGTGCAGGTCGCTATTCAAAAAGGGGTGGATGCTGAAAATCAGTTCCGAGGTGTGAAGCCGGGTGATTTAACTGGTGGAGTGCCTGCGGCGATCTCATTTCAGGTCCGCTAAATCTTAAAATCCCAAAGCCGCTCGAGATGAGCGGCTTTTTTAGCACTGGTAAAGCTCAAAAAATGATACAAAAGTAATTAGAAATTTGATGATTGTCAAAATTTGTCCTTTGAATGTTATTAGGTGAATGATATGATGGGAATCATAAAATGAGCCAATTCAAATGGAGAAAGATATGAAAAACTATGAATGGTTAAACGGAGTGCTCAAGGAAATGGTGCTGGCAGCGGGTTTGAGCTTTGTGAGTGTGGTGGTTTTGGTGAAGATTTCAACGCTCATCGTCGAAATGATCCGAAATCTTTTTTAAGCGAGGATAAAAAAACTGGCGCCTGTGTGGCGCCAGTTTGTTTGGACCTAGAAGTGTTTAGGACTTCTTTGTCTCTTATCTTCAAGGAGACGTCGATAAGAGCAATGAGCTTGGGAGAATCCTTTCGTTCACAGAGAATCACCCCTTTTGATTCAAAGTGTCGGAGAGGTAAGCTCGAACTTCTTTGTTACTCGTTATAGTAATCCTCAAACCTTGCGTGAATCTTACGAAACGAATAAAAGTTTGTTGTTGGAATGATATTAATGAGAATTATTCTCAATTGCAAGAGAAAAAGAACCCCGGGCGGCCCCGGGGATGTAAATGTTTGTTAAGACTCTTTCTTTAATAAGTCGCGGATTTCACGCAACAATTGAATGTCTTCAGGAGTCGGCGGCGGAGCTGCCGGTTTAGCCGCAGCCTTAGCGGCTTCTTCTGCTTTTTCCTTCTTCAAGAGGTCTTCGGCGTGTTGACGAATCTTCGTGATGACACGAATCATGCAGAAAACCACGAAAGCTAATAAGAGGAAATGGAAGACGGCGGTCAAGAATGAGCCGTAGCCCAAGACCGTGGCACCGGCCTTCGTTAAATCAGCATACGTCATCGGGCCGGCGTAGTTTTCCGGCATTGAAAGCACTAAGAAAAGATGCGAGAAATCTTGAGAGCCAACGATAAAGCCTAAAAGCGGGTTGACGACGTCTTTAACCATCGAATTGACGATGGCGCTGAAAGCGGCACCGACGATCACACCGACTGCCATATCAATGACGTTACCGCGACTGATAAAAGCCTGAAAATCTTTCATAAACTTCGTAGCCATACTGAACTCCTACGTTGCTTGATATCGATGAATCAATTGTAGACGTCAGTAGTGTCAAACGGATGACGTTTTGTCAAAGAGGGTGCGAATCGGTGTATTGTTTCTTTAGTAGGTTTTAGGAACAAGGAGACTCATTATGCAAGCGTGTCCGATTTCGTTTTATCGACAACTTCATCCAATGGCCGAATTCAGCGGCAAAGAAGAAAATACGGCTCGCTTTATTGCGAAAACGCTTGAAAGCATGGGCGTAGAGACTCAGGCTGGGGTTTATAACTGCTAGAATAAATCTATCTAAATATATTCATATCTGATTAAAATGGATAGGTATTCGATCGGCCAGGCGGCGGAAAAGTTAGGGGTTTCTATTTCTACGTTAAGGCGTTGGGAACGAGAAGGCAAACTCGTTGCCGAGCGCACGACAAAAGGACATCGACGTTACCGTCAAGATCAGCTCGGTGTATTGGAAGACTCTTTTTCCGGTCAACGCGTCACGCTCGCCTACGCTCGTGTTAGCAGTCACGATCAGAAAAATGATCTTCAAAGGCAAAAAGAAGTCCTTGAATTATTTTGTGCTCAGCACGGTTGGAGCTTTGAAATCATTGAAGATCTTGGCTCCGGTATGAATTACCGTAAAAAAGGACTCATCACTCTCTTAAATCGGTTATTATCAGGAACAGTTGAACGATTGGTGTTGACGCACAAAGATCGCCTTCTACGATTTGGCGCGGAATTGATTTTCTCAATTTGCGAAATGAACCAAACCGAAGTGGTCATCATTAATCAAAGCCAAGACAGTACGTTCGAAGAAGAGTTGGCAAAAGATGTGTTGGAAATTATCACGGTCTTTAGCGCTCGGTTATATGGGTCTCGAAGCAAAAAGAATCAGCGATTGATTGATGGGATGAAACAAGCCGTCAAGGATGCTGAGAATGGGTAAGTTAGGTTAAATGTCAGAAAGTCGCGCTCATCGTATTGAATTAATTCCAAACAATAAACAACGCACGTATTTCGCACGTGCCTGTGGCTGTGCTCGCAAGGCTTATAACTGGGCGCTTGATGAGTGGCAGCGCCTCTACGCACTTTACAAAAAGGATCCAGAAAACAATTCTCGTCCTAATGAAATGCTGTTGCGCCGACGTTTCAATGCTATCAAACGAATCGAATTTCCGTATATGTTGGAAGTGACAAAGTGTGCACCTCAACAAGCGATTCGTAATCTTGGTAAAGCCTATGTCAATCATTGGCGCGATCCCAAACGTTTTGCCTTCCCGACCTACAAGAAGAAGTACTGTAACGACTCTTTTTACG
>JAFNZB010000081.1 GCA_017383055.1 Burkholderiaceae bacterium
GCTCAATGCTTGAAAGCCGGTCTTTGGTAAGACATCTATATATAGAAAGAAGAAAAAGACTTTGAGTTTGTCGCTCAAAGTCTTTTTTCTGAGAGTTTTTTAGAGCTCGATTCGGAAGCCGGCTCCGGCCCATAAAACATCATCATGGCGTTTGGCTAAATGAGCGGCAGCTTTAAAGCCCGTGCAGTGATTGGGGCGCCAACGAGCCACCGGGATTTCTTGCAGAGCATCCATCCAAACGGGGAGGTCGGCATCGGTTGCCGCGACCAAGTGCGTGCCACCCATCACGGTGTCGAATCGATCGATGTCAAAGGTTTTGGCAGCATAGCGCATGATGTTGGGAAGCCCTGCATGGGCGCAACCCAAGACTAAGGAGTAACCTCGGTCGCCTTTGATTAAAAGTGTCATATCGTCTTGGAAGGTATCGGGAATGATTTGACCGTCAGCGGTTTCTTCCCACATATTCTTACTATTAACAAAGCGGGGATCGCGCTCTTCTTGTGGTACGGTAAAACCGATCACTTCGGGCATGATCTCACACCACGGATCGACGGCTGTGTAGGGAAGTTTTTCAAAGACGGGGCCGCCACCGCCGTTACGAGCTTGGTCGGCATCAGCCCATCGTTGGACCTTCAGTGCTTCACCACCCCAATAATGAGCGCGCGGGCAAAGGCGCAACACGTCCATAAGGCCTGCCGTATGGTCAAAGTGAGAGTGAGACAATGCCACGTGGGCGACTTGGTTAGGATCGATCCCTAAAAAGCGAAGGTTGTGTTCCAGGACGTGGAGATAACCGCCCGTGTCCCAAAGGAGATTGCCCGAGGGCGTTTCCAAATGGACGCTGTAGCCCCATTCAGCCAAAAGGCCTTGTTGTTGACACATGTTTTCGACGACGATCGTGGCACGAATCATGAGAACCACCCTTTTAAAAACAATATCTTCGAAGAGTTTAGAGCCGAAACGGAAGAAAAAGGAAAAAAACTTTCAATTTTTTTGATTTAGGTGTTGCACAACTAAGATGTTTTAGTTAGAATCGCCTTTTTTCATGTCCTTGCCACACTAGAAATGGACGCTCTAGGTGGCTTTTTCCGTAAGGAGACAATTCCAATGCGTCATTATGAAATTTGCTTTATTGTGCACCCGGATCAAAGCGAGCAAGTTCCCGCTATGATCGAACGCTACAAGGCTCTCGTCGCTGAACAAGGCGGCAAGATGCATCGCGTCGAAGACTGGGGCCGTCGTCAATTGGCTTATCCGATCCAAAAGTTGGTTAAGGCTCACTACGTTTTGATGAACATCGAGTGCTCTTTCGAAACGCTCGCTGAAATCGAAAACGGCTTCCGTTTCAATGATGCTATTTTGCGTCACTTGACGGTCAAGATGAAGAAGGCTGAAACGGCTGCTTCTCCGATGATGAAGGTCGTCGAAAAGGAAGAAGCTAAGAAGGCTGCTGCAGAAGTCGCTTCCCAAGAAGCTGCTGCTTAATTTTTCATTAACTAGTTCGAGATACGAAGACTGCCGTGAACGAAATTTCCTTAATCGGTGAGTTCACACAAAAAGCGCCGATGCGCTACACCCCCGCCGGGTTGGCAGTACTAGAAGGTGTTTTTCACCACCAAGGCGAAGTGATGGAAGCCGGAGCAAAAAGAAAGCTCACGTTTGACTTCCCCGCGATTGCAATCGGTGAGATTGCCACGGCACTGGATAAAGAACCTTTAGGGAAAGCTTTACAAGTGACCGGATTTATCGCTCCTCGCTCTGCTCGTTCTCGACAATTGATCGTTCATATAACGCAATACTCATAAGGAGTTTAAAAATGGCTTTTGGTGCAAAGGGCAAGGGTAAGCCGCGCCGTGGCAACCAACAAAATGCGCTTTTCAAGCGTAAGAAATTCTGCCGTTTCACGGCTGAAAACGTCGAAATGATCGACTACAAGGATGTCGACACGCTCCGTGACTTCATCCAAGAAAACGGCAAGATCATGCCGGCTCGTTTGACGGGCACGAAGGCAATCTATCAACGTCAACTCGACACGGCTATCAAGCGCGCTCGCTTCTTGGCTTTGTTGCAGTACACGGACAACCAATAATTACCTGGGAGTAATCAAATGCAAGTTATTCTTCTTGAAAAGATTAACCACCTCGGTGATTTGGGTGACATCGTCAAGGTTAAGGACGGTTACGCTCGTAACTTCTTGATCCCGACGAAGCGTGCAAAGCGTGCTACGGAAGCTGCTATCGCTGAATTCGAAGCTCGCCGTGCTGAATTGGAACGTGCTCAAGCTGAACGTATCGCTGCTGCTGAAGAAATGGCTGCTAAGTTGAACGGCGTTGCTGTGGAAATCACGAGCAAGGCTGGTGTTGACGGTCGCCTCTTCGGTTCCGTGACGAACGCTGACGTCGCTGAAGCCCTCAAGGCTCAAGGCTTCGAAATCAAGAAGTCTCAAGTCCGTACGCCGCTCGGCGCTATCAAGGCTGTTGGCGAATACACGCTCACGATCGGTTTGTTGGGCGAAATCGTCGCCGACATCACGGTCAAGGTCGTTGCTGAAGCTGCCTAATCGACGTTTTCGATCGATTTGAACCGGTTACCCGCCGATTGCGGGTAGCCGGTTTTTCTTTGGGGCACGGCAAAAAAGTGATATTCTCTAAGAGAATCCTTCTATTCTTCTTTCTCGGCTTTTGGGTAAGATAAGATAGAAGGATTTTTTTATGACCGAATCGACTCGCACTAGCATTCGACGCGGCGTGGTGATGGCGTTGCCCGTGGCATTAGGCTTTTTACCGCTAGCGTTCATTTTGGGCGTTCAAGGTTCTCAACATGGTTTGAGCGCTTTGGGTATGGCCATGATGTGCGGTTTGAATTTGGCGGGCGGTAGTGAATTTGCCGCCGTTTCTCTTTGGAGCGCTACGCCTCCGCTTCTTCTCATTGCATTGACGACATGGCTGATTAATTCTCGCCACATCGTGATGGGTGCCGCCTTAACGCCCTACGTTCAAAAAGCCGGGCTTTCCAATCAAACGGCTCTGACGATTTTTTTCCTCATGTGTGACGAAACTTGGGCCCTGGCGATGAACGAGATCGATCGTCGCAAGCAAGCGGGGATCGCAGTCGAAAGTCTCCTTTGTCCTACTTTCTATTTTTCATTAGCGCTCACGCTATGGCTCGTTTGGTGGATGGGGGCTGCCGTTGGCGCGCTCGTCGGTCAATCGGTGGGCGACATGACACAATATGGTTTCATGATGGCGTTTCCGGCGACCTTTATCGCTCTTTTAGCGATGATGAGCCATGGTATCAAACAATGGTCACCCGTCATTGTCGCCGGAGTCGTCTCGGCTATCGCAAGCTTAATCTTCCCCGGTCACTACGCCGTGATGTTGGCCATTGCCGCTTCGCTTCTTTGGGTCTATGTTCAAGGAGATAAACGATGAGTTTTGATTTCTTGGCATTGCCCGGCGCGTATGAATTGGTTGTGATTGCCGCGATGGTGATCGCTACGTATTCGACGCGCGTGATCGGTTGGCTTCTTTTGCGTGATCGTGAAGTTTCGCCTCGCTTGGCTCGTGTTTTGGATGCGGCGCCGGCTTGCGTGATGATGGCCATCGTTGCCCCTTCCTTTATGACGACCGATATTCGTGACTTGGTCACGTTATTTTTGACGGTGGGCGTTGCCTACAAAACGAAAAATATGCCTGTGACCGTCATCTTTGCCGTGATTCTCAACGGTCTTTTGCATCACTTCTTCTAAATCCTACCCACGATATTTTGTGGTCTAAAAAATACTATCGCTAGATTTTCGATTGGCGTTTTTCTAGCCTTTGTGCTCTGCTACAATCATTCGTCCTACTCGAATTTTTATCGCTGATTGATCATGGCCGAAGAGCTTGAAAAAACCGAAACCGTCCGATTGCCGCCACACTCGACTGAAGCCGAACAAGGGCTTTTAGGGAGTCTTTTGATCGACAACCGTGTCTTTGACATGGTCAATGACGTCGTTCAAGCTGAGGACTTCTATCGCGGCGACCACCGACGTATCTACGAGCACATCTCCAATTTGATCACCTCGGGTCGACCGGCTGACGTGTTGACTGTGCACGACTCGATGGTGGCCGTGGGATTGGGTCAAGAAGGTACGAAGAGCTTCTTGAACTCTTTGGCTATGAATACGCCGAACTCCGCCAATGCTCGTCGCTATGCCGAAATCGTTCGTGACCGTAGCATCTTGCGTGCCTTGGTGACGGCCGGTTCCTCCATCGTCGACTCGGCTTTGGATACGAAGGGTCTTGAAACGAAGGACATCTTGGATGCGGCTGAAAAAGCGGTCTTCGGTATCAGCGAACAAGCACAAACTGCCAGTGAAGGTTTAAAACCGGTGAAGAATGCTTTGATCGCCGTGAACGATCAAGTCACGAAGCTCTTTAACTCCAAGAGTGCCAATATCGTGACCGGTGTTCCCACGGGCTTTACCGATCTCGACCATTTAACGAAGGGTATGCATCCTGGGGAATTGATCGTGGTGGCCGGTCGTCCTGCCATGGGTAAAACGACTTTTGCCATGAACATTGCCGAGCACGTTGCTTTGCGTGCCGGGATGCCCGTCGCCATCTTCTCCATGGAAATGCCGGCCGAACAATTGGCCATGCGTTTGATCAGCTCCTATAAGCGTATTCCGTTGGGTAACCTTCGTGACGGTCAATTAAAGGGCGATGAGCTTCAACGCATGGGTGAAGCCGTGACCGATATCGCTAATTCGAAAAATGTCTTTATTGATGACTCGGCCGGTCTTCGTATTTCCGATGTTCGCTCTCGCGCTCGACGCTTGTCGCGTGAAGTCAAACAATTGGGCTTGATCGTCGTCGACTACATCCAATTGATGAGCGGCGAAGGCAAATCCGATAACCGTGCCAGTGAAATTTCCGATATTTCTCGCGGTTTGAAGTTGTTGGCCAAGGAATTGGGTTGCCCCATTATTGGTTTGTCTCAGTTGAACCGTAGTGTGGACAGCCGTCCGGATAAGCGTCCGGTGATGAGTGACTTGCGCGAATCCGGTGCTATCGAACAAGACGCCGACGTGATCATCTTCTTGTATCGCGATGTGGTCTACAACGAAGAGATTAAGGGTACGGATGAAGAGCGCAATGCCGAGGCCATTGTTCGTAAGCAACGTAACGGTCCGATTGGTACGATCGATTTGACCTTCTTTGGCGAATACACTCACTTTAAGAATCGAGCTCGTTATTAATCATGATGGACTATTTGTTTCAGTATGGCCTCTACACGGTGGCCGTCTTATTGATCCTTTGTGGTTTAGCTGGGACCATTATTCCGGCCCTGCCCGGAATCCCGATGATTTTTGCTGGAGCTTGGGTGATCGGTTACGTGGAAAATTTCGAGCACATCGGTTTTTGGACCTTGGTCGCGTTGGGTGTGCTGACGGTGATTTCCATCGTGATCGATTGGGTGAGCCAGTCGATGGGTGCTGAGCGTGCCGGTGCGACAAAATTGGGTTTGACCGGGGCTTTTCTCGGGACGATCCTTGGTATCCCGTTCGGCCTCTTTGGTATCTTTTTGTTCCCCGTGATCGGTGCCTTCATCGGTGAAATGATCGGGCATCGCGATATGCGTGTGGCCACGAAGGTGAGTTGGGCCACGTGGGTCGGTATGATGGCGGGGATCGCTTTGAAGGTCGCCATCGCCTTTATCATGTTGGGTGTGATGATTACGATGTTGCTCGTCTAAGCGTCGGGGGATCGATGAAGTAGCCACGAGTCTTATAAAGGATTCGTGGTTTTTTTTGTTCTAAGCGTTAGTGGTTAAGCGCCTCTTAACCAACTGTCCTACAATACTAACGTAATCATTTTTGTAGATAGGATAGAGACGATGGATTTTGCAACGACTTTAGGATGGGTTGCCACCGGGACCGGCTTTACGAGTGCGATGACGGCATTGGGTGCTGCTTCGGTTTTCTTGATCGGCAAACGCATGAATCCAAACTACCACCGAATGGCATTGGGACTGGCGGCCGGCATCATGATCGCTGCGAGCGTTTGGAGTTTGCTTATTCCTGCAATGGATGCCGCGGAAGAAGCGGGGAACATTCCTTGGATTCCGGCTGCTGGTGGTTTTCTTTTAGGCGTGCTGTTCCTTTTAGGCTTGGATGAACTGTTGCCTCACTTGCATCCGGGGTCCAAACAACCCGAAGGCCCGAAGTCGAAGATGTCACGTTCGACGTTGCTTTTCTTTGCAGTGAGCCTTCACAATATTCCAGAAGGGATGTCCGTGGGTTTACTTTTCGTGATTGCTGCTCAAACGGGCGATCCCGGCGCTTTGTCTGCTGCCGTTGCGTTAGCACTTGGTATGGGCATTCAAAATGTCCCGGAAGGGGCTGCCGTTTCGTTGCCCTTGATGCAAGAAGGTGCGACGCCTCGTAAGGCCTTTACGATGGGGGCAGTCTCGGGTTTGGCTGAACTTGTTTTCGGTTGCTTGGTCGTTTTGATGGCCTCATGGATCACGCCTTTCATGCCGTGGCTTTTGGCCTTCAGTGCCGGCGCCATGATGTACGTGGTAGTGGAAGAATTGATTCCGGAAGCCAATCTTGGTGAGCACTCAAATATTGGGACGATGTCCGTGATGGTTGGGTTCTTGATTATGATGATCCTAGACTGCGCACTAGGTTAAGATATGAAGATAAAAAAGTCCAAATGATTGATTCATTTGGACTTTTTTTTGTTCTGTGCGCCCGACAGGGCGCACTGCTGGTGGTGCAAGTCCACCGTTCCAACCCGACGTGGGGTAAGGAGTAGCGACTCGGCAAGGGCGTCTTGGTAACAAGGGGTCTGAAGGAAGCCGATAGCAAAACGCTGACCTGACGAACAGGAAGCGGATATGAGGCATCGTTGTTGGACGAGAGGTCAGACTTCCTCAAAATCCAAATACACGTACGGAAAGCAACGATGTAGATCCGACAGGTAAAGCGGGAAAGCAGTGCGTCATACTCGGGGAGGTCCTGTGTGATGCTTCGGCTACCGACACCGTGAGGTGAAGGGATGTCGCACAGGAAGTCAGCCGAGGCC
>JAFNZB010000082.1 GCA_017383055.1 Burkholderiaceae bacterium
AAGGTCTGCACCTACTGCTGGACGGGTAAGGAATAACCTTCTCGAAGGCTATCAATGAAATACCGCCGTGTTTTAACGCACGGCGGTATTTTTTTTGAGACATTAGGTAATGTCGTCGAAATCATCGCTTGTGGCACGATTGACGACAGTCATGACGGTGCTCATCCGAAAACCCCGACTGGCCAAAAAACGAATCTGACGAGCACGCTCTTTATAGTCGCTAGGAGCTTCGCCAAATCGTCGTTCCCACAAACGTGTTGCACGCACGATCTCTGGTTCTTCGATTGCTTCGATCGTTTCACGAACCAAATCGCTCTCGACTCCTTGCGTTTTCAACTCCATCGCAACGCGCATATCACCGTAACGAGCCGAACGCACTCGAGCTCGACTTCTTGCATAACGCTCATCGGATAAAAGCCCTTTTGACTCCAACCGATCGAGTACGGCTTCAACTTCATCAAAGCTCTGCCCCTCTTCGAGGTAACGAGCAAGCTTTTTTCCTAATTCCATACGCGAATGCTCGCGCCGAGCCAAATACGCCACAGCGCGAGTCATCAACGTTTGGGGCATACGGGTTGCCATTGCCCCGACTCCTTAGAGTTCGATGTCGTCTTCGACGTCATGAGCGACGACCACACCGCCCTTCACGCCCTTAGCATCGCGGATTTTGGCTTCGATTTCGGCGAACTTTTCGGGATTGTTCTTCAAGAATTCGCGAGCATTATCACGACCTTGACCGATCTTTTCGCCGTTGTAGCTATACCAAGCACCGCTCTTACCGACAAAGTTAAGTTCCACAGCCATATCCAACACTTCGCCTTCGCGAGAAATGCCGTCACCGTAGAGGATGTCAAATTGTGCCGTCTTAAAGGGAGGAGCGACCTTGTTCTTCACAACCTTCACCTTCGTGTCGGAACCGATCACTTCATCACCCTTTTTCAAAGCGCCGGCACGACGGATGTCCAAACGAACGGAGCTATAGAACTTCAAAGCGTTACCGCCCGTCGTCGTTTCAGGATTGCCGTAGCTCACACCGATCTTCATGCGGATTTGGTTGATGAAAATCACCAAGGTGTTCGTGCGCTTGATCGAAGAGGTCAACTTACGCAACGCTTGACTCATCAAGCGAGCTTGAAGACCCGGAAGGGATTCACCCATTTCACCTTCGATTTCAGCTTGCGGCGTCAAGGCGGCCACGGAGTCGATCACGACCATGTCCACGGAACCCGAACGAACCAAAGCGTCACAAATTTCCAAAGCTTGTTCGCCGGTATCGGGTTGACTGATCAACAATTCGTTGAGATTCACACCCAAGCGTTGAGCGTATTGAATGTCCAAGGCATGTTCGGCGTCGATAAAGGCACAGGTGCCGCCCGTCTTTTGCATTTCAGCGGCCACGTGCAAGGCCAACGTCGTCTTACCGGAGGATTCCGGGCCGTAGATTTCAACGATACGACCGCGCGGCAAACCACCGATACCCAATGCCAAGTCCAAACCCAACGACCCCGTGGAGACCACATCGATGTCTTCGTTCATGCCCTTATCACCCATGCGCATGATCGAACCCTTACCGAATTGCTTTTCGATTTGAGCCAAAGCGGCGCTCAAAGCCTTTTTGCGCTCATCACCAACCATGCGTTCGACTCGCGGCAACGTACGTTTTTCAGCCATTTTCTTTTCCTCGTAAAATCTTTTCAAAACTTTCTCATGAGCTTCGTTGTATGTTTAGTACATTTCCAAACAATAGCTCAAAAAACCTATCAAATCATCTTATTCGACTGTGTTTAAAGCATTGTCGAATTACTGACACTGTTATTCTGAATGATAAAAGCTCATTTGTCGAGACTTTTTACAATTAACTTTATTAACGTTTACCCTAAACTCTGTATCAAATTTTGATTCTTATCATAAGACTGACAATTCCGATCAAAATCACTTTTTCTAACTTTTTTCAAAAAAGTATTTGACAAACGTTTTTTTGCATTGCATAATTCTCCCCTCGGTTGGACACGTTACCTCTGAGGCGTAGCCTTCAGCGTTAAGCGAGAGGGTCGTTAGCTCAGTCGGTAGAGCAGCGGACTTTTAATCCGTTGGTCGAGAGTTCGAGTCTCTCACGACCCACCATCCACCCGAAAATGTTTGAGGTTTGGGAGCGTAGCTCAGTTGGTAGAGCAGCGGACTCTTAATCCGTCGGTCCAGAGTTCGAGTCTCTGCGCTCCCACCACGCACACCTGTTGAAGCTAACCCATCGGTTAGCTTTTTTCATTTCTAGCTCCCAAAAACTCGCCCTCTCCAATTTTCTCAAGACAAACGCCACGAGAGTCTCTACAATTACGCAGGTTATTGACTTGAATCGTTGAAGGCTAGATCGTGCATTGCTTCATTCTTGAAAATCCTGAAAAAACAGATACTTTTGGCGCCACACTCGCTCAAAGTATCCACCAACTCGAATCCCTCGTGCACGAATCGGGCCTCAACATCCGTCTCAACGGTGATTTGGGTGCCGGCAAAACGGCAACCACCCGCGCCATGCTTCGCGCCTTGGGTGTGGACGGTCGTATCAAGAGCCCGACCTTTACGCTCTTGGAAACTTATCCCATTGACAATGATTTGGAAGTCTTTCATTACGACTTCTACCGCTTTGAGACCCCTGAAGAATTTTTGGACGCGGGCTTTCGCGACGATTTCGCGCCCGGTCACATCACGATGGTCGAATGGAGTGAAAAGGCCGAACCCTGCTTGCCCGAAGCCGACCTTATTTTGACATTGCGCGTTGAAGGGGCCGGTCGCACGGTCACGCTTGAACCGCAATCCGCTCTTGGTACGACGCTCACTGAAGAAATCGCAGCCCGATGGACTTCTCTCGCCGCCAACTAATCGCCACCACGGGTGGCGCTTTGATGCTTTCTGTCGTCCCCTGCACGGCCAATGCCGCGCAGATGGTCGATGTGCGCATGTGGCCTGCGAAGGAATATACGCGCGTGACGCTTGAGCACGACCAACCCATCAAATTCCGTTACTTCGTGGTCCGCTCCCCCAAGCCCATTCGCTTGGTAGTCGACATTGAGAATTTGCAGCTCACGGCTCGTTTGCAAAAAATGATTTCAGCCGTCTCTCCGAAGGATCCCTTTGTGAAGGCGATCCGTATCGGCCAATTCTCACCCAAAGTCGTGCGACTCGTCATGGACTTAAAAACGGACGTACGTCCCGAAGTCTTCTCGCTCAAACCCGTAGCGAACTACAAACATCGTTTGATTTTTGATATCTATCCCGCCAACGCCGACGTCGACCCGATTGCTGGCGTCTTGGCCGGACTTGACGATAAAAAAGACACTAAGCCTACGGCGCAATTGCCAAAACCGGAAGCGAAAAAAGAGCCGCCCAAGGCCGTTGCACGTCAAGCGCAACCCA
>JAFNZB010000083.1 GCA_017383055.1 Burkholderiaceae bacterium
ATTTTTGCCAAAGCTCGTTCGGCGATTCGGCGCTTCCCGTCGACTTTGAGCATCAATTCATAGTAGTGCAAACGCCACGAAAGCTCTTCAGGCACCCCACCGAAAATCGATTCAATGGCTTGCAGTGCTAACGCATATTGGCCGGCCGTCTCCAACAAACGCACGCGAGAGAGCGCCTGACGGCGCTTTGTGTCGTCATTGGCCATGATCAAACGGGCTTGACGACACGACTTCGAGGCCTCATCGGCGCAAAGCGTCTCGAGCATTTTGTCGATCGCGATCGTATCGCGTTGCGGTTCCTCGAGTTGCATTCGCAACCAATGCAATTTGAATTCGGGATTGTCGGCATCGAGCAACATCAAACGATTGAGCGCATCAGCCTCGACACTACGATTGCCCAAACGTTGTGCTTGCAACATTTGATCGAGCAGCCACGGCTCAGCCGCCACCCCCAACGATGCCGAGGCAACGGCGGGAGCTGCCAGCAAAGCAGCGCAAATGATCGACGTCAATCGACGATTACTCATACGATCACTCCAACAACAAATGACCGTCCGGACAGAACGCAAAGCGTTTTTGATCGAACCCCAAACCGAACACCGTCAAGACATTGTTGTAGTAACTGTCTTTTTGGAATTCGCGTTGATTGATCACCGTACGGATCAAACCGGCACTGCGATCGTTGCCCAAATAAGCCAATAAGCAAGCCCCGAAGCCATCAGGACCCGCGCCATTGATTTGCAAAGAATGCAGATCGACCTTTTCGGGCGGCATATTCAAGCGCTTCGTCGCATCGATCATATTCTTGAAATGACGCTTTAAGAGTGCGTAGTGCGGGTCGCGTTGCGAGAGCATCGAAGCCCACAAATACGTACGGATCGCGTTGTAACTGCCGATGTTCTCTTTCGTCAAAACCAAATTGCCTTCACGATCGAATCGAACCCAATCGGGCACGAAACCGTCGGGCGAAGAGCGCAAAATCACGCGTAACGATCCGTCGTACACACGCATCCAATCGCGATCTTCCAGTGCAAAACGCTTCAAAATAAAGAGCGGATAGTAACTCGGGTTCAAAACGACACCGTTTTTGTCTTCAAAGCCGATGCGACCAGGCAACAACACGGCCCCCAAATTGCGAATTTCGCGGACATGCGATTTGAGTAATTGCATCATCCCGAGCGCTTTTTCGGTGTAATCGGGACGATTCCACAAGCGACCTGCTTCTAACAGGGCATAAGCGATCCACATGTCGGAGTCAACGGCATTGTTTCGATCAAGAATCTTCCAGCTCGTACGACCGTTTTTGACTTCCTTACCCCAAAGCCATGCGGGCAATGTTTTCGTCAAAGAAGTGCCAGAAAGGTTTTTCTCCGTCCACTTCAAAATCGATTCAAACGCCTCTCGATCACCGGCGACCAGTGCGAAAAAGAGCGCATAGGATTGTCCTTCGGACGTCGTAATCAAACGAGCGTCATCGTGGTCGATCACGCGAGCGTTTTCAACGCTCACGGCTTTGAAGGCATCCCAAGACTGCCAAGCCATCGCAGGCGTTGCCAAACCGAGACCGACCAATGTCGTCAATAAAAGTTTTTTCATCATTGACCTCGATACTTAA
>JAFNZB010000084.1 GCA_017383055.1 Burkholderiaceae bacterium
ACCTTGCTAGGCATTTTGGTCGGACTTTTCAGTGTCGGAGCGATCGTTGCGTATTTCGTTAACGACAAGCCTCTCATCCGTAAAGGCAAAGAAACGACGACCGAAACCATCCAAATCACGTCCAAGAACTTGGGCCAAGAGCACTTTGTGGCGACCTATGGCGCGGAACTTGTGTCAGTGCGAAACGAAGTGAAACGCCTTCGTGAAGAGTTGGCGACGGCTGAAAAAGAACGCAAGGACGCTCTTTTGCCAAAGCCTGATCCTGACGATCCGTTCCAAACGAACATGAATACCGAACCGGGCGGGATTTTGCCGCCGACACCCATGCCGGGCGACCGATTAAAGAGCGGTTCGAGTGCAAGAGAGATTCGCCGTCTGACGAGTAAGAGCATTCCGGTTGAGAAAAAGCCCGAAGAGAAATTTCACCTCACACGAGGGGATTCGCCCGTGGCGATGAACCGCTTGGTGGAAGTGAAAGCCGAATCCATCATCCCGTCCGGTTCGTTTGTCCGAGCCACGTTGCTAAACGGGGTGGAAGCACCGACAGGCGGTCAAGCGCAAAACAACCCGATGCCGGTTCTGATTGAACTCACCGACAAAGCGTTCTTACCGAACAAGTATCGCAGTGACTTGTCGAAGTGCTTTGTGACCGCCAATGCAACGGGGGACTTGAGTTCCGAACGAGTCCTCATTCGATTGGATCGTCTGTCTTGTTTAGACGCTCACGGTGGTGCCGTGGACACGAAGATTCAAGGTTACGTGACGGGTGAAGATGGCAAAACGGGGCTTCGTGCCCGAGTGGTGACACGTTCCGGCCAAGCCATTGCGAGCGCGTTGTTGGTCGGTGCGTTGTCCGGTTTGGGGGATGCGATTAGCTTGGAAGCCCAAGAAACCACCACCAATTTTGCGGGTGTGAACAGTACCAATGTTCGTAATCCTTGGCGCTACGGATTGGGTGAAGGCGTGGCCGATGCCATGGATCGCATCGCCGATTACTACCTTCGCTTGGCTGACAAAATCTTCCCCGTGTTGGAAATCGACGCCGGTCGCAAGGTGGATATCGTGATCACGCAGTCGGCTTCGATTAAACGCGTAGAGCCTTAATCAACCTTAACAATAAAGGGATTAAGCGATGAAATATACACATACATATACACATAAACATACATATACACCTATGACTAAATTGATCGATGAGCACGCTCCTAATACGTTGCTTCATTCGATGTTGGTGTTTTCGTTGTTGGTCTTCGGTTATTCGTCTTTCACTGCTTATGCGCAAGCGAAACCGGTCGCGAACACGGCTTCTGTATCGGTTAATGATGTTTCTGTTCTTGAAGGCTTGAAGGCTCAGTACCCGGACTTCGGTATCAAGAGCGTCAAGCGCACAAAGATGGAAAACGTCTACGAGGTGAGGATTCGAGATCGGATCGCATACGTTTTTGTTCAACCGCAACACACATCGAACCCGTACCGATATTTCTTTTTAGGCGGTCATTTGGTGGACTTGGAGCGTCGCATCAACTTAACGACGCAAGCTCGTGAAGCAGCGCAACGCATCGATGTGAAGACCTTGCCGCTTGAGAACGCCATTACTGAAAAACGAGGGAAGGGCGAGAACGTTCTTTATGTCTTTAGTGATGTGGACTGCGGTCACTGCCGTCGATTGCATGAAACCCTCTCGCAACTCACGAACGTCACCATCCACACGTTCATGGTGCCGATGGCCGCTCGTTACGACACGAAGCGTTTGGAGAAATCGGCCTTGGTTTGGTGTGACAAGAATCGGGTCAAAGCCTACGACTCGGTGATGCGAGGTGAAGTGCAAAAGCCGGGCATTGCCGGTTGTGAGACACCGTTACTCAATAACCTCGCGTTAGCGGAAGTCATTTATCTGAAAGGAACGCCCACCGTGTTCTTTGAAGACGGCAGTCGAATCGTCGGCAATCAACTCAAGCGTGAAGGGTTTGAAGAACGATTTGCAGCCATCCAAAAACTAAAGAAGGGGCAATGACCATGAAGAAAATGATTTTGACGTTACTGGCCGGATCGGTTTTAACGGGTTGTTCCGTGACGGGTTTGGAGAACGCCAGTTCTAACTTCGCTTGCGGTTATGACGGCGATCCGCGTTGTCAGCCATTGTCTGATGTGCATGAGGATGTCGCTAAAACCCATGACGGGAAAAACGGTCAGGAAGTTTTCATCACGGTCGATGGCGACCCCATTACGCGTTTGACGTACGAGCAGCCGTTGTCGACGCCTCGTCGTGCGCCCGAGATGATTCTTCGCATTTGGATTGCACCGTTTATTGACGAGGATGGCGATCTTCACGACCAACACACGATGTACTCGACCGTGAGAACCGCTCGATGGGCACCGGAAACGTTGGCCGTGCAGAAAACGAACGATCCGCGCGTCTTGACGCCTTTGGATAAAAAGCCCGAACCTCGTCGAGAAAAGCCGTCGGTCCTTCGCCAATACATTGAAGGAGCGATGTCGAAATGAGGATGAAACGGTTTTTCACCCGTCTTTTCGGTGATTCGTCCAACTTCAGCGTCGAAGGTCGAGCCCATGACACGGTTCGGCCTTCGGGTGCCTTTAAGGTGGACCAATTCGGCTCCCTTTTGCCGTACCTCACCGAAATCGACGAAGGGTATTTCTTGGTGCAAGGTGC
>JAFNZB010000085.1 GCA_017383055.1 Burkholderiaceae bacterium
GCTGTCGGCTATGGGCTTGTCGCTACCAACTGCCCTCGGGACTTTCACCCGTTAGATTTGTGCCATGCTGGGCACACTAAAAATGGGAGTTGTTTTTAACAACTCCCATTTTAATCGGTTTAGCGATTAAATATCTTCAAGACCGCCCGTCGGGTCGACCGGATTGGGCAAACCGCGGCAGTAGAGATAGAACTGATAGAGATAACCACTCACTGCGTAACCGCAGAACAAGATGAAACTTGCCAAGCCCGGATACGTAGAGAATGCGATGATGGCGATACATGCCACAAACACAGCCCAGAACGGCAAGCGACGGACAAAGCCCATGTTCTTACCACTAAAGAACGGGGCGTTGGAGATCATCGTCACGCCGGCGTAGATTGCAAGCGTTGCGGTAATGCAAGCCTTGTATTCGTGGAATTCGACGGGCACTTGACCGGCTTCAAAGAGCCAAACAAAACCCATCACCAAAGCGGCACCGGCCGGGCTGGCCAAACCTTGGAAGAAGCCCTTATCGATAACACCCACCATCGTGTTGAAACGAGCCAAACGGATACCGGCACCGGCGCAGTAAATGAAGGCAGCAGCCCAACCGAAACCGCCCAACGTGCTCAAAGCAAATTCGTAAGCGATCAATGCCGGAGCGACACCGAAAGCGAACATGTCGGCGATGGAGTCAAATTGGACACCGAATTCACTGGACGTGCCCGTTGCACGAGCCACACGACCGTCCATGCCGTCAAGCAACATGGACACGAAAATGGCGATAGCGGCACTCGTGAAGTTGCCACCCATGGCTTGGATGACACCGTAGAAAGCGGCGAACATGCTAGCCAAGGTAAAAGAGTTCGGCAACAAATAGATACTGCGAGCGCGAGCATGCTTCATGCGTTGTTTGAGCAATGCGCGCGGAGAACGACGAACCTTTCGCATTTTGATCCCTTTGTTCTATTAAGCCTTCGGACCCAACTTCGCGAGGATGGTTTCCGTACCAAGAACCTTCTCACCGATCGTCACACACGGCGTGGCGGTCAACGGCAAGTACATGTCAACACGGCTACCGAAACGGATGAAGCCGTAGCGTTGGCCCTTCTTCAACTCATCGCCCTTTTGCACGTAGCAAAGAATACGGCGAGCCACAAGACCGGCCACTTGAACGAAAGTGATGCGCGTACCGTCAGCCAAACGAGCCGTCACGGCATTGCGTTCATTTTCGGTACTGGCCTTGTCCAAATCGGCGTTCATGAACTTACCCGGATGGTATTGGACATCTTCAACGATGCCATCGACCGGAGAACGTTGGCAGTGAACATTGAAAATATTCATGAAGACACTGATCATCAAGGCATCTTCACCCGTGGTCGGGTTGACGCTTTGTTCGATCTTGACGATACGACCGTCAACGGGCGAAAGCACGGCATCGGTCATGGCCGGCACTTCACGAGCCGGGTCACGGAAGAACTGAGTCACCAACACACAAAGAACCCACAAGATGGCGGCCACGAAACCGAAACCGACAAAAAGGGTCCACAAGAGAGCGACAGCAAAGGTCACACCGATGAAAGGCCAGCCTTCGCGAGCCAAGATCGGATGAGGATACTTAGGATTCACTGTAAAGGTCTCCATTAAAGAGATAATACTAACCGAGTAATTCTACGCTAAACCGTTACGAACTTCGAAAACTTGCCCTCCCCTTGCCCTGAAAAACCTTCCATTTTTTGACCGAATCTGCATTATTCGACCGCTCTTAGCGGGTTTTGCGGAGAATCTTTTTCTCAATCCGCGAAATTGCTCTACAAAACCATGCCGAGCCATTACAATTTGCGCTATCAATTACGAGAAATTCGAAGGACTTTTTTTCTATGAAACCCGTTGTCATTTGTCGCGTACCCAATCACATCGGCGACTGCTGCATGACGTTGCCCGCATTGCGCTTGTTGGAAGCTAGCGGCTTTGAACCCTACCTCGTCGGCAAGCGTTTTACTGAAAATTTGATGGTGGGTATGGGTTGGAAATTCCAAGCGATCGAAGGCAAGCTCTTTAAAGACGGTCAAGTGTTAGGCGCTTTGGCCCAAAGTCAAAATAAGCCCTTAGGCCTACTCTTTCCGAATTCTTTCTCATCAGCGTTGCAATTTAAGTTGGCCGGTATCCGTGCCGCAGGTCTCGATACCGATTGCCGTTCCATCATTTTGGATAAGGCGATTCCCGAACCCGCCAAAATGCATGAAGTCGAGCGATTCTTCCAAGTCGCCTTGGGCGCCATCAAGGCTTGGGGGAAAGAACCCGCCTTTACCGAATGTCCGAAGGAATTGGGGTTACGCGTGACCGCCGAACACGAGGGCGACGCCAAAGCTTTGAAGGAAAAGTACAACATCCCTGAAAAGTACGCACTGTTAGCTCCGATTACCAAGGGTATCCACAACGGTCAGATCAAGCACTGGAAGGACATCAACGAAGTCTGTAAACCTTTGCGTGACATGGGGATCGAACCGATCGTCTTGCCGGCACCGGACGAAATCGAAGCCGCCAAGACCGCTTGCCCGGATGCGACGCACCTGCCGCCCACGAAGTTGGGCACGTACGCCGCTTTGTGCCAAAGCGCTCAAATCGTCATCGCCAACGATTCCGGCATCAGCCACATTGCCGCCGCCGCGGGAGCCAAACAATTGACCTTGATCGGTGTCACGCGCACCGACCGCACGGGTCCGTGGAATCCCAAGGCTTTAACGCGCGGTGAAGAAGGTCGTTGGCCCACGGTCGATGAAGTGATTGAAGCAATCAAAGAAATCGTAAACAACGAGTAACCTACTGATTCCTAACAAAAATCCCAAGCTTTCGCTTGGGATTTTTGCTTTCAGAACCGATTTTAGGCTAATGATTCTTTCGGCACGAATCGATAACTCATACCGGCAAAC
>JAFNZB010000086.1 GCA_017383055.1 Burkholderiaceae bacterium
AGAATCGATTAGAGAGCGCGCTTTTCGAGGATTTCGATAGCCGGCAAGACCTTGCCTTCCAAGAATTCCAAGAAGGCACCGCCACCCGTAGAGATGTAGGAAACCTTATCGGCGATTTCGAACTTGTGAACGGCAGAGACCGTATCACCACCACCGGCGATGGAGAATGCACCGGCAGCCGTGGCTTCGGCGATGGCCTTGGCCATCACTTCCGTACCGCCGGCGAACGGCTTCATTTCGAACACGCCAACCGGACCGTTCCAAACGATCGTACCGGCCTTCTTCAAGATTTCAGCCAACATGGCAGCCGTTTCCGGACCGACGTCCAAGATCATTTCGTCGTCAGCGACTTCGTCGACCTTGCAGCAACGAACTTCGGCCGTTTCGGAGAATTCCTTAGCCACGACGACGTCCGTCGGCAACGGGAGCGTTGCACCCTTAGCAGCCAACGTTTCGAGGATCTTCTTGCATTCGTCGACCAAGTCCGGTTCAGCCAAGGACTTACCGATCTTGTGACCGGCGGCCAACAAGAACGTGTTAGCGATACCGCCGCCCACGATCAATTGATCGACCTTTTGAGCGAGGTTGTTCAAAATCGTCAACTTCGTGGAGACCTTGGAACCACCGACGATGGCCACGAGCGGGTGCTTGGCTTCTTCAACAGCCTTCGTCAAAGCTTCGATTTCAGCAGCCATCAACGGACCGGCACAAGCGATTTCAGCGTATTGAGCGGCACCGTACGTCGTACCTTCAGCACGGTGAGCCGTACCGAAAGCATCGTTAACATACACGTCGCAGAGAGCGCCGTACTTGCGAGCCAATTCGTCATTGCACTTCTTTTCACCGACGTTGCAACGGCAGTTTTGCAACATCACGACTTCGCCTTCAGCGACTTCAAAGCCACCGTCGACCCAGTCTTCGATCAAACGGATCGGAGCGCCCAAGAGTTCGGACATGCGAGCGGCAACCTTCACGAGGCTGTCTGCCGGCGTCAAAACACCTTCCTTCGGGCGACCCAAGTGGCTCACCACCATGACGCGAGCACCGGCGTCACGAGCCATACGAACGGCCGGAACGCTAGCCACCAAGCGTGCTTCGTTGGTGATGTCACCGTTTTCATCGCGCGGCACGTTGAGATCGGAACGGATCAAAACGCGCTTACCGGCCAAGGCACCGGCCTTAGCCAAGGATTCAAGAGTATTCACTCGCATCGGTATAGTCCTCAAATAGGAATAGGGTTAAGTAATCCAATTATTATAGCCCACAGTCCGTGGGAAATTAACGATCGTGCTGTCCTTTCGGACATGCGACGCTCGCAGGCACACACTAGCCTATTACGCCTAATTTGAGAAAAATAATTACACTTTAGAGTGAATTCTTAACATATCTTTGGCACTCACACTCGTAGAATCCTTTTTTTGAGGGTGCATATGATGAACCGCTACAAAGAGATCGATCACATCACGCAATTGCTCGGTTTGATCACCGAACCTCGCCACGTGAGCCAACACGTATTTCAAAATTTGGATTTCACCGACTTGGTCGATCGCGCCGCTCTTTGCACGTTCGATGAATGCCTTTTCTTGGGATGCAAACTGCCCGAAGACTTCCAGCGCTCGCTCAACAAATCCAACCTCATCTTCCCGAAACTGGATGCTCCCTACGACATCTATCGAGGCTTTTTGTATTCAGCCAATTCTCTTTACCGAGGCTACGACCCCGACCGTGAAGAAACCTTTGAAGAGTGCTTTGACACCAAGGTCTATCGGCATTATTTAGCCACGGGCAAAGCACCGATCGATCTTCGAGAAACGCTTTGTCGATCGTTGCACGATCACTCGATGACCAATGCACTTAAAGACTATTTAAGCCAATTCCACGAAGCCCAAATCGTTGGCATCATGGGCGGACATGCGCTACTGCGAACGGATCCTTTCTATCGCAAGATCGTTTATTTAAGTAAGCGCATGACCGAACTGGGCTTTATCATGGTCTCAGGGGGCGGCGCCGGTGCGATGGAAGCCACTCACTTGGGTGCCTGGTTAGCGGAACGCACGAACGAAGAAGTTGAAGATGCATTGGCGATGCTTGCCGTTGCGCCAAGTTGGGAAGATCCGCATTGGCTCTCGAGCGCCTTTAAGGTCCGTAAGAAGTACCACCAAACCCACTTCGATAGCGTGGGCATCCCCACCTATCTCTACGGTCATGAGCCGACGACGCCTTTTGCCACGTACGTCGCCAAATATTTTGATAACAGCATTCGTGAAGACATCCTCTTAAACATTTCCCGAGGCGGTTTAATCTTCACGCCGGGCAGTGCCGGTACACTCC
Organism: Burkholderiaceae bacterium; assembly: GCA_017383055.1. Classification (GTDB taxonomy): domain Bacteria; phylum Pseudomonadota; class Gammaproteobacteria; order Burkholderiales; family Burkholderiaceae_F; genus Aphodousia. Next base: position 2,332 of record JAFNZB010000086.1, read on the forward strand.
AAGAAATCTTTCAAGCCGCCGTCCCCAATCATTACGAAACCTTTGGATACGGCTCTCCCATGGTCTTTTTGGGCACGGACTTTTGGAAAAAAGAAGTCCCCGTCTACCGCTTGGTCGAGCATTTGGTGAAAACGGGCAAATACAGTGACTTGCTCATCTCGATTACGGATGACATCGAAGAAATCGTCCAAACGATCAAGGCGTTTCGACCGAAAACAAAATCCGAACAGTAAGGAGCACGCGATGCTACAAGCGAAATGGACTTGGCTCAATAACTACGCTCAAACGGTCCCCTATACCGTTTTTCCTGAGACGCTTTACACGCGAGAGACGCTTTTGGATGGTTTTCACCCCCATGACCCCGAAGCTAAAGCCGCTAGTTACGATCGAAGGGTCTATGGGCATTTTGTGAAAACCGGTAAACGCACCGCGGTACCCGAAGAGCTCATGCTTCGAAGCCTTCACGATCAGTCAATCGGCGGGGCGCTCGATCGTTTCCTTGCTCGCTTCGATACGAAAAAAATCGTGGGGATCATGGGCGGTCATGCTTTGGCACGAAACGATCTGATGTATCGAAAGATCGTTTTACTTGCAAAGCAACTCACCGAAATGGGCTATTTGATGACGAGCGGTGGCGGCAGCGGTGCGATGGAAGCCACGCACTTGGGGGCGTGGTTGGCCGGTCGATCCAATGAAGACGTGAAAATCGCTTTTGCGATTCTTGATGAAGCTCCCACCACAGACGCCCCCGATTGGTTGGAACGAGCCTTTGAAGTGATCGAACGATTCCCGCAAACGACCTATGAAAGTGTAAGTCTTCCCACGTGGCTCTATAGCCACGAACCCTCCAATATTTTTGCCACCTCAATCGCAAAATTTTTTGATAACAACACGCGCGAGATGCGATTGCTTTCCTTGGCAAGCGCCGGCATGGTCTTCACGCCGGGTAGCGGCGGTACCTTTATGGAAGTCTTTGAAGAAGCGGCACTCAATCACTACGCGACCTACGATGCCTCATGCCCGATGATTTTCTTTGGGAAAACGTTCTGGACGCAAAAAGCCGCGTTCCATCCGTTCCTTGAGAAACTCATCGCCGATGGCCTTTACAAAAACATCAAACTC
>JAFNZB010000087.1 GCA_017383055.1 Burkholderiaceae bacterium
AGAAATCACCGATGCCGAAGAACAGCACACAGATGAAGAGGTAGAAGAACATACTGTCAAACATATGCATTCCCTTCACTAAAGGAGTAATCAAAAATTTTCGTCGAACTCAAAACAATTCGACAGACTCTGCTCATATTACGGGGGTGGTCTAGGAAGGACAATAAGGTGAAATGCTTAAAACCCGAGGGGGAAAAGAAACGCCACCGAATCCTGGCAGTTTCGGTGGCGTCGATATAGTCAAAAGTGACTAGAAATAGGCTAAACCCTTATTCGGCTTTGTCGGTGATGACGGGAGCCGAGGTGAGTGCCGGTTGAGCTTTGGGCTTGCGCGGACGGCGAGGAGCGCTTGTGCGCGGGGCGCCGTTGGTATTCGTATGAGGACGACGAGCGCGCGGCTTAGCCTTGGGTTTGGACTCTGTAGCCGGAGCCTCGGCCTTGACTTCGGCAGCAACCTTGGGTTCTGCCGGGACTTCAACGGGCTCTGCAACCGGTGCTTGCGTCACGGCTTTTTCTTCAGCAACCGTGGTTGCCGTTACTTCGGGCTTCGGTGCACGGGGCTTGCGAGGCGGACGAGCAGGTTTGGCGACTTCTTTGGTTTCAGAAGCGGCTTTTTCCGTTTTCTCTGCCTTTTCAGCCTTATCAACTTTTTCCGTCTTCGGACGAGCAGGGCGACGAGTGCGAGACTTATTCGTTCGACGTTCGAAAGCGCCCTTTTGTTCGTCCGTGCGATTATCGGTCAACAGAAACACTTGCGGTTCGACCGTTTCGCTAGCGCGAGCCATGTAAATGATGACGGCAACACCGATGGCCAAAAGGATGATCCAAAGCGATTCGGTCGGAACCAAAAAGCCTACGCAGAAGAAAAGCAAAGCGCCCCAAAGCGCCCATTGCCAAGGAATTTCTTTGCGAGAACGTGCCTTTTGTTCGGCAGTGCGGTTAAGTCCAAAGACGTCGGCCAATAAGGCTTTGACGGTGAGATCTTTGGTGGGAGCAGCATCACGTTTGTTTTTACGCATATTGGTCTCTTCCGAGAGTTTCTTACTAACTAAAAATATATCACATGCGCTTCGATGAACTCGGGGGATTGCGTCAAGACGGCGTCATTTTGGCCTACAATGGCGTCTGTTCGATTCGATTTTTACGTCAAAGCAATGAAACTGGCTTTTATCTATTTACATATCTCGATTTTCTTGGCGGGCTTTACCGGTGTTTTCGGTCGTTTGATCACGATGAACGAAGCGCTTTTGGTGTGGTATCGCGTGATGTTCGCGAGCGGCTTTTTCTTGATTTATTTCGCAGTGACGAAAACGCGTTTTGTGTTGCCTATCAAGGATATTTTGCGTATCGGCTGGGTGGGGGCGCTCTTGGCTTTGCACTGGATCCTTTTTTACGCTTCGATCAAATACTCCAACGTCTCGATTGGCGTGGTGACATTCGCCTCGCTTTGTTTTTGGACGGCGATCATCGATCCCATCATGAGTCGACGTGCGTTCTCCATTAAAGAGATTCTTTTTAGCCTTTTGACGATTGTGGGCATTGCGTTCATTTTCCATTTTGATACGCGCTATCAAGTCGGGATTATTTTGGGGATTTTGTCGGCGATTGCCTGTTCGGTGCTTTCAATCGAAACGCGTCGCGTGAGTTTTCATTATCCCTTGATGACGTTCTTGTTCTACGAGATCCTCACGTGTTTCTTCGTAATGAGCTTGATCGTGCCGATCTACCTTCAATTCTTTGAAGTCGATTCCATTGTGCCGAGCCCGCTTAACTTCACGTATTTGTGCTTGATGGCCTCGTTCTGCACGGTCGGGATGTTCATTTTTCAAGTGAAGGCCTTCCAAGCCCTGTCGACCTTTACAGTCAACTTGAGCTACAACTTAGAGCCTGTCTATAGCATCGTAATCGCCATGATCCTCTTTAGTGAAGCCAAGGAAGTGAATTTCTCCTTCTATGCCGGCCTCCTTTTGATCTGCGCCTCGGTGGCATTGCAAAGTTGGTCACACTGGAAAGACCACCAAAAGACAAAGGCGTTGAAGGTCTCGCAAAAAGCCGACTAAGAAACGACAGCGAAAAACAAGGGCATTGGAAATTCCAATGCCCTTTTGACGTTAAGTGCGTCACCAATCAAAGATGACGCCAAACTTTGTTAGTGTTGGCGCTTCGGAAGGATACCGGCAACGACATCCTTGACGCCAGCCATGGCGCATACCATCAATAAGCCCAATTGCGGGCCTTGGTAACCGTCGACGTGTTCGTACCATTCGTCGAGCGTGTGCATCTTGCCGTTGCGACCACCGGCACCGATGCAGATGCCCGGGATACCCATGCTCACGGCCACGTTGTGGTCACCGGACGTGGAGGCGTACATCGTCAACGGAAGGTCAAGGGCCTTCAAGCCAGCGCGCAACGTTTGGCAGACCGGGCTTTCATGCGGTTGTTGACCGGCCGGACGATCGCCGATGATTTCGACCGTAGCTTTGACTTGGTTGGCCGGATCGGTGATGCCCCAACGAGCGTTTTCTTCTTCGCAAGCCTTGTCAAAGCACGGCATGATCTTGTCGCGCAATGCGAGCAAACTGTGATTTTCCGTGGAGCGGATATCGATGTCCATGTGCGCGTGTGCGGCGATGGAATTCACCGTCGTACCACCCGCTAAAACGCCTACCGTGTAGGTCGTCTTCGGATCGGTCGGAACTTCCAAGTCTGCGAGAGTCGTGCTCGTACGCATCAAAGCGTGAATGGCGGACGGTTGACCGAAACCCAGGTAGCTATGGCCGCCCGGGCCGTCGAAGTTGACGCGATAGCGAAGGCTACCCGTTGCGCCCACCACGGCTTCGCGCGGATCGCACCAGTCAAAACTGATGAAACCGTCGATATCCACATCTTTGTTCGG
>JAFNZB010000088.1 GCA_017383055.1 Burkholderiaceae bacterium
ATCATTGGCAATCAAGTGAAGGGTCGATGGGAACGTGAAACTGGCGGCCACGGCCACCAAGGCTGCAGCAAAAGTTCCGATGACATACAACATCAAAACCGGTTTAACATGGGCCTTGGTTTCCACATCGTGATTCGCAATGGCGGACATCACGAGGACAAACACCAAAAGGGGCGCAACGGACTTCAAGGCCGTAATGAATAAAGAACCCAAAACACCACAAGCTTCGGCGTTGACGGGAGAGACATAGGCAAAGCCGATCCCCAAAATAAGGCCCACAAGAATCTGTTTGACAAGCGACGCCTCTAAAAAAGGCGTCACGACTTTAATGAAAACGCGTTTGGGCATGAAAAGTACCTCTCGTTTTTCGCAAATGACAAAGAGAGGCAACCATAACAAGGAAAAAAGAAAGATTGAGACTTTTTGTAAGGGTTACCACTTATATATTGATTCATATACCCTATTTTTAGGATAGGGAAGAAGGCTTCATTCCTAATTCCCCTCCCCCCACGCTCAATCAACCCCCGTTCGGTGAGGCGTATAATTTTTTGCGGAGATTAGAAAATTCAGATTTTTGTGTGGGACAGTCACCATGTTCAGAACATACTTGTCTACGAATGACCGTGAATTTTCCAAAAACAGTACCACTCTTTATCCCGTCAAGCCTTCTCAAGAAATCATCAAATTATCCAAACATCTGCCGCCTTCGGTCTCATTAGGCTGTGCCGGATGGAACTTCAAAGGCTGGAAAGGACTGGTTTGGGATAGCGATGATGACGTCCGATCGCTTGACATCAAAACGATTGCCGCCTACGCCAAACACCCGTTATTGAACGTAATTGGGATCGATCGCTCGTATTTCGCCCACATGAACGAGATGGAATACGATGAAATGGCTAGCCTTGTTCGAGATGATCATCGATTCAAATTCCTCCTCAAAGCCCCGGCCTCCGTCACCGATTGCATCATCCGAGACGAAAAAGGACGCTTTAAAGCGATCAACAACGATTTTCTTGACGTGCGAATGGCCATGCACGACTTCGTTTACCCGGTCATTAATGGTTTAGGTGAAAAGGCCGGGCCGCTGACCTTCCAATTGGCTCCGATCCCCAAGCCGATGCTTCCCACACAAAAAGAGTGTTACGAGTACATCGACAAAATCTCGCAATTCTTTACCGATCTTCCGAAAGAAGTCGAAGGCGAAACGCCTGTTTATGGCCTCGAAATCCGAACCCTCTCGATTTACACGAAGCGCCTATTAAATCAATTACGCGACACCGGCGTGCGTTTGGTGGTGGGTATTCATCCGTCGATGCCCAATGTCGAACGACAAACGGCCGCGTTGCGATATTTTGAAGATCCCGATGCCGAAGGTGATGAATGGCTCATGCGTGGGCCTTTGATTGTCCGTTGGGCTTTGAATCCCATCCAAAAGAACGGCGTTGGAAAGATGACTTATTCGCCCTACAACAAGCTCGTGCATCCCGATATCGAAACCAGATCCGGGATCGCCAACTTGGTTGCGGTCGCCGAAAAGTCGAATCAGAACAGTTTTGTCATCGTCAATAACAAAGCCGAAGGCTGCGCGCCCATGTCGGTGCTTGCATTGGCCAAACTCATTGCCAAGCGATAAAACAAACTAACCTCAATCATCTCTTTTTAGCCTGAGCGGTCTCCAAAACCGCTCAGGCTTTTTCTTCTTTCTAGCCGACAAAATCCTAGTGCTGAATAACGCGCTCTCTTTGCGACAAGTGTTGTCGTGTCCCTCTTTTAGCATGCTTTATCGATTTTGAGCGATGGAGCGGTTTTGGCTTCTCGCCGAAAATGTCCTTATCGAAAACACACAGATTGAGGAGGTTGGGACAAATTGTTTGACACGAAAGCGATTGCAAAACGCCTTCGAGACGGACGAAGGCACAAGCGTCGTGTGACACAAGAAGCGTTTGCGGCCGAGTTAGGCATCAGGCAATCGGCCGTGAGCGATTTGGAAAACGGCAAAAAAGGAAGCGGTATCCAAGATCTGCATCGATTAAAGCAATTGGCGATGTGCCTTGAGATGGAACTCCCCTACTTGGTCTTCGGACTGGGCGATGACGGTTTGCCGAGATTCGAACGATTCGATGAGTTGGAGACGATTTCCATTCGTCGAATCACCAAAGCCCATCGAGAGCATTTGCAAAGGTTTTGCGGTGAAGTCCATTGGAAAGAGCGTCTCACCGGTGCCCTAGCATTCGAAACTTATCGGTTTTATCGGTTGGCTATCCAAGAAGGAACCATCGAAAAAAGACTGGGACTCGTGATCCACGATGATCGAATCGTGGCGACCGTGAAAGCGAGAGCCTACAAACTCATCGATTTTGTTGATGGCCAGGAGCCGGAGAAATCGGAAGGTGTTGATTGGCTCATTCGAAAACGCCTCAATCCGTTTGAAGTGTTGGCTGAGAATTCGATGGCGTCGGACGAGGAAACGTATCGATTGGAGCGAGACCTTCGAGAAGAAGAGCTACTGATTTTGAATGATGAAGAGATCCTCATCGTCGAAGCAATGTACGTTGACGAGACAGTGCGTGAGCATGGGCTCGCTCGAATGATGCTTGAGGCTATTGCGGAAAATGACACGGCCAGTCTCTGGTTGAGTTTACTTCCCCAAGAGACCTTGGCAACAACGATCAAAGCGGTTGAACCGACTATTTCCGCCACTTTAGGACAAATGTCTTTGAACGGCTCGATTGCCGAACGCTTGGGATTTTGGATCGATGAGTGGCGCGAAGCCGTACCGGTCAAAGATCAGGCACAAAACGCCATGCTCCCCTGTCACACCTGGGCGTACCGGTTGAGTTCACGATTGGCTGCCATCACGGCTGACGATGAACTCGCACAAGAGTTAGCACTCACACAAATGCGTTTGGCCCGATGCACAGCCAAACTGTTAGAAAAGCACACGAAGGAATAACCATGTTGGAAAACGATGAAATGATGAACGAAGACGTCACGCAGGAAGAAATGACGACGTTGGAGAAAAAAGCCATGACGGAAATGGATGAATTGGTCGACTTGTTTGCCAAGCGCAATACGCGAGCCCAACTCATGGCCCGTGAACACGACCGCATGCTCCACATGATCCGCAATCAAGAAGACAAATTGAAGGTCTACGAGATGCGCCAGGCACATGTGAACGAACTCTTGGCGCAATTGGAAGGGAGACTCAATGAAGCGACGGACGAAAATCAACGCTACGTGTTAAAGGATCAATGTGCAGCGCTCATGAAAGAGTTGCGTCATTTGCAACATGCGATCGATCGAAGCCAAATGATGATCGCTCGCTTTAAAAATGAAGCCGAATCGCGATTGCTCGACATCGAGTCAATGAAACGCTCTCAACGTCGAACGATCGAAAAGGCACAAACGATCAAACCCGCCAATACGGCCATGAAACTCAACGATGAGGAAGCCTTCGCTACGAAAGAAAATCGCGAGGTGAAAGTGGTCGTACGAGATGAAATGCTCTCGCAATTGAAAGCAAAGCTTGAGACCATGGACGTACAGGGACTCCGTCAACTTCTTTTGTTGACGGAGAAAGCGCAGAGCGCGCAATCTGTGATGGATACGCCGGAGAACGCATTAAAGGCAATCGCTCCCAAGGTGGACTTGATTCGAACGAGCAACCTCTATGAGTTGTTGAGTCCGAATCAACGGGCTCGAATCGATGCCATGATCGAAGAATTCGAGCACCGAATCCGATCGGCAGACGAACCCAAGGTTCTGGCAGTTTTGGTCAATGACTTCGAAAAAACGGCTTTCCCGCGGATCTTCCGAAAGATGGCTGAGTGTATCCAATGACAAATTAATCGATAACGATCGGGCTCGAGAATCGATTCTCGGGCCTTTTTTTTCTGTGCCGTGAGCGGTCGTCTAAATGGCTTGATTTTGCTTTCGGATTTGTGAAAAAATGGTTTTATCAGGTTGACGTTTTCTTGACACTCCAGATCCCCTCTTAAAGTGTTTGTCGAAGGCAAGTCGATATCGGCAACCCTCGCGCGTTCAACCGTTTGAAAGGAAAAGCCATGAAGATCATCGTCCCTGTTGACGGCAGTGCTTCGAGCAACAATGCCGTCTCGTTCATCACGCACCGCACCTCCCTTTTGGGGAAGGATCCCACGATCGTTTTGCTCAATGTCCAGACGCATTTGCCGTCTCGTGCTTTGAACATGGCCTCGCCCGACACCTTAAAAGTGTTCTATAAGGAAGAGTTCGATCATGCCTTGGACCAAGCTCGTAAGATCTTGGAAATCGCCGGGATGAAGTTTGAAGAGGTGAAGTTGGTTGGCAAGCCCGCCGACGTGATCGCCCAAGAAGCCCAAAAACGCGATGCCGATTTGATCGTCATGGGTTTCCAAGGCCATACGGCCATGGCGGGCTTACTCTTCGGTTCGGTCACAAACGGCGTTTTGGCCCAAACGAAGACGCCAGTGCTGCTATTGCGCGGTGAAGCAATGCCCAACGCCGATCATTTGAAGGTCGGGATTGCCGTGGACGGTTCCGAATTCGGTTTGAAGGCCGTTGACTATGCGCTCGGCCATCGGGCGTTGTTTGGCACGGATGCTCAATTTGAAGTCATCAACGTTTCTCAAGAAGAACCGACAAGCTACGTTATGCCTTCATCGGCTCGCTCTTTAATGGACACGATCCAAAAGAGTAATGAACCGGCTGTGCAACCTTCGTCTACCCCTGCGATTGATGCAACGAAGCCTCTTTTTGAAAAGGCCGGCATCGTTGCGAATGAAGTTCAGCTGGTCGGCAAGCCCGGTCAGTCCATCGCACAATACGCCAAGCAAGCTCAATTGGACATGTTGGTCTTGGGTTCTCACGGCTACGGACGCTTCATGTCCGCTGTGATGGGTTCGACCGCCATGCGCATCGCCTCCATGGCTGAAATTCCTCTGTTGGTCGTTCGTTAACGAACCACTTTGCATGACATCTCTTAGGAGGATTCTTTGAGCAGGCATCCAAAAAACGGATGCCTGTTTTTTCGTATCCTCTCCCATTTTTACAATTTTTCCCCTTTTTTCTTCTTGACAATCTCCAGTTTTTGAGAATAATTCTCATCCACGCAAATGATAACAATTCTCACTCTCGCGATTTTTTCACTCTATTTGTCGTAATAGCTGAGTCCCCTACTCGAGATTCGCTCGAGTCGAGAAAGGAAAAATCCATGAAACAATTGGCTAAGGTGACGATGGTCGCCACGATTTTCGGTCTCGGTATGAACGCTGCATTGGCTGACATGCCCAAAGTCATCAACATCGCTTACGTCAAAGCCCCCTTCAACATCCAAAACATGGTCATGAAGGACCAACAATTGTTGGAAAAGGCCTTTGAGAAGCACGGCACGAAGATCGTTTGGCATACGATCAGCTCGGGCGCCAAGCAAACCCAAGCCATGGCGGCGGGTTCTTTGGACGTCTCTGCCGTCATGAATACGGCATCTCTTTTGGCTGCCAACGGCGCCGGCAATAAGGTCGTGATCGTCAATGGTGTGGCTCACCCGGCCGATGTGTTTGCTATCGTGGGTAAGAAGGGTCAAAAGTTGTCTGTCAAAGATTTGAAGGGTAAAAAGATCGCCGGTCCCCGCGGCACGGTTTTGCACCAAACGTTGGTGGCGGCATTGGTGAAGGAAGGCATGACGGCTAAGGACGTTCAATTCGTTTCCATGG
>JAFNZB010000089.1 GCA_017383055.1 Burkholderiaceae bacterium
AAACGCCCGGAGGTTCAGTGACTTCCGGGCGTTTCTTATAAAAAGGTATTGTGATTATTTCTTTTGCTTTTTCGCTTCTTCGGCTTTGACCTTAGCCACGTGTGCTTGGGCTTCTGCCAACTTACGAGCCATGGCCAAGATGTTTTCAACGGCCGGCGTGCCGTACGTGCAAGCCACGCGCTTACTCAAACCGAAATAAGCCGTCCAGACCGTGGCATAAATGGCCGAGCGGATCAAGGCGCTGTAGTTAATGTCGGTGCCGGCAATGAAAGCCAACAACAACGTCGCGATCGGACCCACGACCCAAAGCACGACCACGATGTGCTTGACGATAAAGGGCTTACGGACCCAAACGATCAAATACGTGCAGTAGATGTAAAGCATCACCACCACGACCGTCGGGCAAAGGAGACCGACGTTCCAGCTTCCCATGGACGAGAGCACTTGGTAGAGATTGAGCGTTTCCAAAATGAGCATCACGATGGAGAGCACGATCGTTGCGACAAAGAGCAACAACCAGCCACCCACACCGTGAGCGATCCCCGGCAACGGACGAGCCGACGGGCGAGAACGAGAAATGCCGTAGAGCGCGTAGGTCGGGCAAGCGACAATGATCGCCAAGAACGTCAAGACGATCAAAATATCAAGAGTTAAAAAGTCAGCCATGATGAACTTTCAAAATTAGTGCGTGCACGATCCCGAGCACGGTTTATCGGATTTTTTCGTCGTTTTCTTTTTCTTCAAGTCTTCACAATTGTGGCAACAGGCCTGAGAGGTCAACCCTTCGATCAAACCGCAGGGCTCGCCGTTGGCGTGGTTGCCGTGACAGCAAAGGGCCAAAAGGCCTAAGTGCTGACGTAATTTCTTTAGAGAATCGATCTGAAGATCGATTTTGTGGATGTGTTCACTGATCAACGCATGCACTCGAGCGGCATCTTCGCTACGACGAGCGTCCACGTTGATCAAAAGCTTGATGTCATCCAAGCTCATGTCGAGGCTACGGCAATGGCGAATGAAGAAAAGGCGCTTTAAGTGCCCTTCCGTGTAGCAGCGGTAATTGTTGAGACTGCGCTCAGCGCGCGGCAACAACCCTTCGTTTTCATAAAATCGGATCGTTTCGACCGTGACCCCCGATTCTTTGGCTAATTCACCGATTCGCATTGGTTTCCTCAAAAAAATTGAGCAAAAAGACTTGACCCTGAAGTAACTACAGGCATTTTAATGATACTCAGGAAAAAATCTTCTTTTTTAAGAATTGTTTATATGTCTCATACGAATACTCACGAACATCATCACCATCATCATGACGGTCACTGTAGTTGCGGTTGTGGCCATGATCATCATCACGGGCCGACCGAGCACCGTGATGAAGCCATGGAGAGCGCACAAAAGCAATTGGTGCTCTACATTGCTGAGATGTGCTGTGCGGTCGAAGGTGATCAAGCCGTACGAGCCTTGAAGGCTTTGCCTGAAGTTTTAGCCGTTTCCTACAACACCTTGAATCGTACGGTGACGGTGGGTCACGCTTTAGACGATGAGACCATGATTTTCGAGACGCTTGCCAAAGCAGGTCTTGCCGCCACCGTTAAAAATGACGAGGCCGGTCCGCGACGCGTGCGTTGGCGCGTGGCAGAGCTTGATTGCGACGTGGAAGCCGGTGAGATCCGTCGTGCTTTGGAAGCCATGACGTTAAAAGATTTGGTAATCGATCCCCGTTTGCACGTGGTTAGCGCCGTGGTGGACGCAAAGGCTGCCGATGCGGTGGAGATGGCGATTGCTCGCCTTGGCTACTCCCCGATTCGAGTCATTGAGGCAGAAAAGATTCTTGAAGAAGCTCCGAATATTCCTTGGATGAAATTAGGGATCGCCGGTGCTTTTGCGCTTGTGAGCGAAGCGTGTCATTGGTTTGCTTGGCCCGAATGGTTAGGGATCGGTTGCGCGTTAGTCGCGATTTTCTTAGCGGGGCTCTCGACCTATCGTCGCGGCTTGACCGCTTTGGTGCATCTCAATTTCAATATGAATGCTTTGATGGCCGTGGCAGTGACGGGTGCGGTTTTGATCGGACACTGGCCGGAAGCTGCGATGGTCATGGTGTTATTTGAAGTTTCCGAAGCCATTGAAGCGTTGTCGATCGACCGCGCTCACCGTGCCATCAAGAGCCTTTTGAATCTAACGCCTGAAAAGGCTCGTCGAGTTTATCCTGACGGTCAAACCGAAGAGGTAGAAGTCTCAGAGATCCTTGTGGGTGAACGAATCCGAGTCGCACCGGGTGAAAGCATTGCTTTGGACGGCGTGGTCGTCGATGGGACGTCATCGGTGATGCAAGCGGCGATCACCGGTGAGTCGATCCCTGTGGAAAAGCACGCGGGTGAGAAGGTTTTTGGCGGTACGACCAACCAAACCGGTGAACTCACGATCGAAGTGACAAGTGATGCTTCGCACGGCATCGCTGCCAAGATGATCGAAGCCGTGGAAGCCGCCAATCAAAAGAAAGCGCCGATGGAGCGTTTCGTGGACGTCTTTGCGCGTTATTACACGCCGGGCGTTTTTGCTTTGGCCCTTTTAACGGCGATTCTTCCTCCCCTTTTCTTGGCGGGCGATTGGTTTGACTGGATCTATCGCGGTTTGGTCTTGTTGGTGATCGCTTGTCCGTGCGCATTGGTGATCTCTACGCCCGTGACCGTTGTGAGCGGTTTGGCCGTGGCTGCTCGTTTAGGGTTGATCATCAAGGGAGGTGTTTATTTGGAAGAAGCCCGTCGATTGAAGTACGTGGCTTTGGATAAAACGGGAACGATCACGCAAGGTAAGCCCGAAGTGATTGAAGCTCGCGCTTACGGCTTGATCGATCAAAAACAAATGTTGGTGTTGGCGGCATCCCTGGCCGATCGTAGTACTCACCCGATCTCTCAAGCCATCTCGCGTTATGCTGACCGACTCGAAATCGATCGTTTTGCCGTTGATGCCTTTAAGACGACGCCTGGCGCCGGCACGCAAGGTCGAATCAATGGTTCGTTCATTCGTATGGTGAGTCCGCGCGCGTTTGCTGCGATGGGAGAACTTCCCGAGGACATCCAAAAAGATGTCGAAACCTATCAAGCACAAGGGGCGAGCGTCGTTTTGATGGCGGACTTTTTTGGGGTTTGCGGTTTGATTGCCGTGGCCGATCGATTGCGTGAGGAAGCCAAAAGCGCCATTGAGGCTTTGGAACAAATGGGAGTGACGGCCGTTTTGATCACGGGTGATAACCAAGCTACGTCTCGACACATGGCAGAACTCGTCGGTATCAAGACGGTTCATGCAGAAATGTTGCCCGAAGACAAGC
>JAFNZB010000090.1 GCA_017383055.1 Burkholderiaceae bacterium
CATGATGCTCGTTTTGATCGTTCGCGGTTTGATGCTCGACGGTGCTTGGAAGGGTGTGGAATTCATGTTCAAATTCGACGCCTCGGCCTTCACGAGCGGCTCGCTTTTGAACGCATTGGGCTTTAGCTTCTTCTCGCTTTCGTTGGCTTCGGGTGCCATGATGAACTACGGCTCTTACTTGAGCGATGAGGCCAGCATGCCGCGCTCTGTTGCATGGATCTCCGTCTTGGCTGTGATGGCTGCGCTCTTGGGCGGTTTGATGATCATGCCGGCCGTGTTCGCTTTCGGTCTTGATCCGAGCGCCGGTCCCGGTCTTACGTTCGTGACGATGCCCGCTGTGTTCGCACAATTACCGATGGGTCAACTCTTGGCTGTCATCTTCTACGCTTGCTTGGTTGTTGCCGCATTGACGAGCGCCATCAGCATCATGGAAATGAGCGTTCAATACTTGATCGACCGTTTCAACATGTCGCGTGCCTGCGCCATCGCTTGGAACACCGTAACCTTAGTGATTTTGGGCATCCCGTGCGCATTGAGCTACAGCTCCATGAGCGATGTGTTGTTCTTCGGTAAGACGTTCTTCGACATCCTCGACTACATGACGAGTAACATCGGTATGCCGATCGGCGGTTTGGCCATCGCCATCGTCGGTGGTTACCTCGCATGGCCTGCCATGCGCAAGCAAATGCACATGAACGAAACGGTTCCCGCTTGGTTGGAAACGTTCGTGAAGATTTCCATCAAGTTCATCTCGCCCGCCGTGATCGTTGTGATCGCCTTGGCCGGTTTGCTTGGTTAATCAAAAATAAACGCTACCTAAGCGAATTTCATTAGGGTCAAAGGGGAACATTGGTCTACAATGTTCCCCTTCACTTTTTTCGGTCTCAACCATTTCTATTCATAAGAGATCGACATTATCGACTCAGAAGGTTTTCATTCATGGCAACTCGAGATTTATGGACTTCTCGCCTCGGCTTCATTTTGGCGAGCGCCGGCGCTGCCGTTGGTTTGGGCGCCATTTGGAAGTTCCCCTACATGGCCGGTACCAACGGTGGCTCCGCATTAATCCTCCCCTACATCGCATTCAGTTTCACGTTGGGGATGTTCTTGTTGCTCGCCGAACTCGTGGTGGGTCGAGCCGGTCGTGGCGCCTCCATCGTGAGCATGATCCGCGTGGGTCGTGCAAAGTTCTGGGGGATTTTCGGTTTCATTGGCGTGCTCACCGGTTTCTTGATCCTTACGTTCTATTCGACCGTGGGCGGTTGGTGCGTGGCCTATGCAGCGGACGCCTTGATGGGTAAAGGTCTTATCTCCGATCAAAGTCAGTTAGGTGCTTACTTCGGTAGCTTCATCGGCAACCCCACCTTGGGCATCACCTACCAAGTCATCTTCATGTTGATGACGGCCGGCGTGGTGATTTTCGGCGTGCAAAAAGGGATCGAGCGCTTGGCAAAGTACCTCATGCCCACCCTTTTTATCCTCATGTTGGTTTTGATCGCTCGCGGTTTGACGTTACCTGGCGCTTGGGCAGGCGTGGAATTCATGTTCGCGTTCAACCCTGAAGCGTTTACGACGTCATCGCTCATGAACGCATTGGGCTTTACGTTCTTCTCGTTATCGGTCGGTGCCGGTACGTTAATCGTCTATGCCTCGTACTTGAATGACGAAGCAGACCTTCCGCGCTCAACCGCTTGGATCGCCTTCTTGGGCATTATGGCTGCACTCTTGGGTGGTTTGATGGTGATGCCGGCCGTCTTTGCCTTCGGTCTTGAACCGAGTGCCGGTCCCGGTCTCACATTCGTGACGATGCCGGCAGTCTTTGCCCACATGCCGCTCGGTCAACTCTTTGCCGTGCTCTTTTATGTGTGCTTGATCGTGGCCGCTTTAACGAGTTCGGTCAGTATTTTTGAAGCCGTCGTGTCTGCCATGCACGACTTGAAGATCGAACGAAAGACAGCGACGGCACTCTCCTTTGTGAGCATGATGGCTATCGGTGTGTTCTGCACGATGTCGTTTGGACCTTTGGCCGATTTCAAGATTTGTGGCAAAACGATTTTTGATTTGCTCGATTATTTGACGAGTAATGTCGGTATGCCGTTAACGGCACTTGGTTTGGCGATCATTGCCGCTTGGGTCAATTGGAAAGAAACGCAACATCAATTGACGATGGCCAATCCGATGCCCCAATGGTTGCAAACAACGATTCGATTCGGTATCGGTATCGTTTCCCCGATCGTGATCGTTGCCGTAGTTGCCAATAGCCTCTAATCGAGACGCTAATCACTCGAAGGACTTCGCAAAAAAACGAAGTCCTTTTTCTTGTTCGGAGAAACAGAAGTAGGAACAAAACAAGGTCCTTACGAACCTAGATAAAAAAATAGCAACCTCGAAGGTTGCAATTTTTAGTGGCGTCCCCACGGGGATTCGAACCCCGGTACCAACCGTGAAAGGGTTGTGTCCTAGGCCTCTAGACGATGGGGACCCGGAACATTTAACTGTGGTGGAGGTAAGCGGGTTCGAACCGCTGACCCCTTGCATGCCATGCAAGTGCTCTACCAACTGAGCTATACCCCCAACAGAAGTTCAGCATTGTATAGAGCGTTTTTTCGCTTGTCAAGGCTTTTTGAAAATATTTTTAGATGTATTGGACTTCAACGATTTCCAAATGTTGTACACC